>NZ_JBNHEP010000275.1:0-60223 GCF_050015995.1 Dapis brunnea BLCC-M229
ATTTCCCATAATTTTCCCTTTTTTTTCAATATTTACTCCTTCTTCCTTCTTCCTTCTTCCTTTTAACTTCTTCCTTACTTTTATCTATATAATTTCCCATAATTTTTCCTTTTTTTTAAATATTTACTCCTTCTTCCTTCTTCCTTCTTCCTTCTTCCTTCTTCCTTTTAACTTCTTCCTTACTTTATATGAAAACTCAAACTTTACCCATGAAAAAAGACTCAGAACGTTTAGAAAATCGACTCAAAGAAATTCCTCAAACTCCTGGAGTTTATTTAATGCGTGATAGTAGCGATCGCATCCTTTATATTGGCAAGTCTAAAAAGTTGAGAAACCGAGTTCGTTCCTATTTTCGAGATGGTAAAAATCACACTCATCGTATCAGCTTAATGATACAACAAATAGTCGAAATTGAATTTATTGTCACAGATACAGAAGCGGAAGCTTTAGCATTAGAAGCTAATCTGGTAAAACAACATCAACCATACTTTAATGTCTTACTCAAAGATGATAAAAAATATCCCTATCTCTGCATAACTTGGTCGGAAGATTATCCCAGAATTTTTATTACTAGAAAGCGCAGATTAGGTAAAGCTAAAGACCGTTATTACGGTCCCTACGTTGATACAGGATTACTCCGAAATACTCTACATTTAGTCAAACGAATTTTTCCCCTACGTCAAAGACCAAAACCTTTATTTAAAGACCGCCCTTGTCTAAATTATGATATTGGTCGCTGTCCGGGAGTTTGTCAGGCATTAATTACTCCAGATGAATATCATAAAATTGTGCAAAAAGTGGCAATGATTTTTCAAGGTCGGACTGGAGAATTAATCGATATTTTAAATACTCAAATGGAAAAAGAAGCGGAGGCGCTGAATTTTGAAAAAGCAGCACTTATTCGAGACCAAATAAAAGGTTTAAATTCTCTAAATGCTGACCAAAAAGTTTCCTTACCAGATGACCGTGTTTCTAGAGATGCAATTGCTCTGGCAGGAAATAATCAAATTGCTTGTGTTCAATTATTCCAAATTAGGTCAGGAAAATTAGTAGGTAGGTTGGGATTTATTGCCGAAAATCCTAATTTAGCAACAACAGAAAATCAAGAATTAGGAGCAATTTTGCAGCGGGTTTTAGAATCTCATTATCAAACAGTAGAATCTGTAGAAATTCCCACAGAAATTATTGTACAAAATGAATTACTAGAGAGTGAATTTTTGCAAAATTGGTTGACAGAAAAGAAAGGTAAAAAAGTAGAAATATTCGTACCCCAACGCCAGGGAAAAGCCGAATTAATAGAAATGGTAAAAAAGAATGCTGAATATGAGTTGTTACGATTGGCAAAAATGAGCGATCGCAACAATCAAGCAATGACAGACTTAGCAGAAATATTAGATTTGCCAGAATTACCCCACCGGATCGAGGGTTATGATATTTCTCACATTCAAGGTTCGGATGCAGTAGCATCGCGGGTAGTATTTATTGACGGTTTGCCAGCAAAACAACATTATCGACATTATAAAATCAAAAATCCAGAAGTGCATTCCGGTCATTCTGATGATTTTGCCAGTATGGCAGAAGTTATTGGGCGACGGTTTCGCGACTATGAAAAACAATCGACTCCAGAGAAACCAGACTTAATAATGATAGATGGTGGGAAAGGGCAACTTTCCGCAGTAGTTGCAGTGATGGAAGAGATGAATATATTAGAAGAAGTGCGCGTCGTGAGTTTAGCAAAACAACGGGAAGAGATTTTTTTGCCAGGGGAGTCATTACCTTTAACAACTGACGCCGAACAACCGGGGGTGCAGTTGTTGCGGAGGTTGCGAGATGAAGCACATCGGTTTGCCGTGAGTTTCCATCGGGATAAGAGGAGTCAGAGAATGAAGCGATCGCGTCTAGATGAAATTCCGGGTTTAGGACACCATCGACAAAAATTGTTATTGGCGCATTTTCATTCCGTTGATTATATTAGGATGGCAACGGTTGAACAGTTGGCCGAGGTGTCAGGAGTTGGACCGAAATTGGCACAGCAAATTTATGATTATTTTCATCTTTAGGGAGTAGGGAGTAGGGAGTAGGGAGTAGTAGACTGACACACCTTAAATAGTGCATTAGAAAATGGGGGGATGGGGGGATGGGGTGCGAGACGAAAAAAGCTAATGCACAAAATTGGCTGTGTCAGTCCAGTAGGGTGCGTTACGCTTCGCTAACACACCGAAATATTTCGGAGAGTCCAGTCGGGTGTATTGCCCAAGCGTAATGCACCGAAATATTTTGCATAGGCGGTGCGTTACATTTCATCAACGCACCCTAAACGAATGGTTAGTCTGGGAGTATATCACGTCAAAGACTCTAAATAATCCCGTACTTGATTACGACGCTTTGGTTGGCGTAACTTCTGTAGAGCTTTTGCTTCAATTTGACGGACTCGTTCCCGAGACAGTTTCAAAGCACGACCAATTTCTGATAAGGAGTAGGGATGACCATCTTCCAAACCATAACGCATCGAAATTACAGACCTTTCTCGTTGAGTTAAATCTAATAATAGCCCTTTTAATGCTTGTACTAAAGACTCTCGCATCAGCATTTGTTCTGGAGAAGCATCTTCAGTTTCCAGAAGTTCACCTAATTCAGTATCTTTATCACTACCTACTTTAGTTTCCAGAGAAACTGAACGTGGAACTTTTACTAACACTTCCCGAACTTGCGCTGGTGTCATATTTAGTTCTTGCGCAATGTCCTCAATTTTTGCTGTACGTCCTTTTTCTTGAGAAATTTTCCGTTGTGCTTTTTTAATTTTGTTCAACTTTTCAGTAATGTGGACAGGTAAGCGAATTGTCCTACTTTGAGTAGCAATCGCTCTTGTAATTCCCTGACGAATCCACCAGTAAGCATAAGTGCTGAATCGATACCCCCGTCGTGGGTCAAACTTTTCAACTGCTCTTTCTAGACCCAAAGTACCCTCTTGGATTAAATCTAAAAGTTCTAGACCACGATTTTGATACTTTTTCGCCACTGACACGACTAGACGCAAGTTAGCATTAATCATCTGATTCTTGGCATCAATACCTTCGCTTTGGACTTGCTCAAGTTCTTTTACACTTAAACCTGCTAATTCTGCCCAGCGAAGTTTTCCTGCTGCCATAATCTTTTTAAGTTCTACCACAGAAACATTTCCTGCCTTTGCCCACCGTTCAAATGATGGTCTATGTCCTAACTGAGCTGCTAGACGATCACGAACTTCCATCAACTGAACATAACACTGAATTCCTCCTTCTTCTTCTTGAGCTGCTTTGTTGCGTAATTCCAATAACTGTATATAGCGTTGGACTTTTTGAGCTTCAGAGACTTCTTGATCTCTTTCTAGCAAATCAACTCGCCCAATTTCTTGGAGGTATAAACGGACTAAATCTGTGGTGCTACGGTTTGGACTTACTTGAGCATTATCCGCTTCTTCATCCTCCGTTGCTAATTCGTTGGTGATTTGCTCTAAATTTTCGGGAAACTCAGGCTGCAAGTTATTAGAGTGCAGTTGTTCTTCAGATTGTTCAGTGTAAGGATAAGTTGCTGACATAGCGATCATCTCAGTTACTCCAGGTGACAAGAGGCTGCACTTAGTGACAGTCTGTGGATAAAATGCCTAATTCCTGAGAAGTTGGCATTTGCTCTAGTTATGTTTCCTGATTAGTCCTAACAACTTAGACTAAATGGACTTAGGCGATCGTTGATATTGATTTTGTTAACGATGGACTTTGAGAGTACATTTGTCTATATAGTTGTTTGTTTCAGTTAACTTCTCTAGGCTTAATTTTTAGTATATTGATACTTCTGCTACAAAAAAGTGATTTTCGTCAGAAGCTATATTAATGTTCATCACTATTAGTCGTTGTTCCCGATCACTTCATAAATTTTCTGAGTATGGCGCTTAAATTTTCTCTTATTAATTTTTTGGTGTTTTTTATGGTTACACTTTTTTAGTTTTATTTCCTTATCTTTAAGTCGTTTTTATTTTTTTATATGTAGCAAGTTTAATATCTTTACTTATCAATTTTGAGCTATTAAGTAAACCTATATACAAGAATAAGTGCTCAAAATCACACTTTACCAGAGATCGTTTCTGCAATCGGGGGTGATGGGTGGCACACCTATTGGCCTATTTTCTTTTGCCCAAGCACCTGAAAGGCCAAACCCATCAGCAGTTTCCTTCTAACTTTTGGCCTTTGGATAATTGACCATCAATTCTTTTACCTGTTCAGCATGATATGAGCTACGAGTCAAGGGGGAAGAAACAATTTGTAAAAAACCCATCGAATCCCCTATTTCTTTCCAGCGATCGAATTGTTCGGGTTTGACGAAAGTAGCTACTGGTAAATGTTTAGGAGTTGGTTGTAAGTATTGTCCAATGGTTAAAATATCGCAGTCAACAGCCCGTAAGTCTTTCATTACCTCTAGGACTTCTGCATCGGTTTCTCCGAGACCTACCATAATTCCAGATTTTGTATAAATTTCAGGGGCTAATTCTCGCGATCGCTTCAAAAGTTCTAATGTGCGGTGATAGTCCCCTTGGGGTCTGACTCGGCGATACAATCTTTGAACAGTCTCAGTATTATGGTTAATAACTTCTGGTTTGGCGTTAAGAATTATTTCTAAAGCTTGCCAATTACCACATAAGTCTGGTATTAGGACTTCTATCGTTGTCTGAGGAGAAATTGCCCGGACTTGAGAAATACATTTAGCAAATTGATTAGCACCTCCATCTGTTAAATCATCTCTATTGACGGAAGTAATGACCACATGATTGAGTTTCAAGCGTTTGACTGCTTCTGCCAGTCTTTCTGGTTCAGTAATATCTAAAGGCTGAGGTTTTTTCTCAAAATCAATATCACAGTAGGGACAAGCACGAGTACAAGCAGGTCCCATAATTAAGAAAGTTGCTGTCCCAGCGTTAAAACATTCGCCAATGTTTGGACAGGAAGCTTCTTCGCAGACCGTGTTGAGATTTAGGTCTCGCAAAATCTCTTTAACAGTACCAACCCTTTGCCATTGGGGGGCTTTTACTCTTAACCAATCTGGCTTGACTACCACTTTTGCCTCTACTGTAGTTTGATATACAAATTAAGCTTAACAAATCAATTGGGGCAGTAACAAGAGTTTTGAGTAAATTTATTGAGATAAGAGATTTGTAGTGTTAGGCAATTGTTGATAATTGATATAATAATCACTCTGGATAATATAGACATTTCTAGAAAAGAGCGAGTTGCATGCAACCTGCGTACGGAGAAGGGAGTAGGAGGGAGAGAATTGATAATTTCTATGGGATAATTGATTTGATTTTTTATGATCGGAGATGTCTAATAGTATTAGGAATTTTACAGCCGGGCTTTAACACAGTTTAGTAGCGAACCTCTTCGGGACGAAGAAGTTGACGATCGTTATATGACGATCGTTATATCGTTATTTAGTAATTAAGTAAGGTGCGTTATATTTCATTAACACACCTTACTAGAACAATACTTTATATTTTTGAGGAAAAAAAGGATCCAAATTTAACAACAGATAAAAAGCACTAATTTGTCTATTGTTTTGAAAGTTTTATTTGTAGAAAGATTTTCCTGGTTCGATAACTCCTTTTTCTTGTAAGGTATCATTGATAGCATCTAACATACCAATATCTTGAGGGGTTGCCTTTCCAGTTAATGCTCTACGTAAAGTCATGTAGAAAGTCATTTCACCTAGGGCAATTTCATCTCTTTTCGCACTTCCTTCAATTATAGATTTTGCGTAGTCATTCAATTTTTTCTCAATAAAATCAGATAGTTCCATTCCTTTCTCCTTTCTTAGAGGTTATCTATCATAATATGATACTACTGTTGGTGAAATAATTATTGCTGTCTCATTGATAAATATAGGACTTAGGCAGTACAAGGTATTTTCGTCATTGCGACCCAGAGAGAAGCAATCTCAAATCCTAGTTTTTCCTATCCGATGCGTAAGTCCTGAAATATTAAAATCTTTCAGATATCAAAGATAAAATTCGTCCTGTTTGGCATTTTTCTGCTAAGACAAAAAGGGAGTAGTCTGTTAGGTCCATTCGCAAATATCTGTATTGAATAATTAATTCTCTAATTCTGAGAGCATCATAATTTTTAATTTCAAATATTTCAAATAATCCCTCAGACACAGCATTAATAAAAGTAATTGCTGCTTCAACCCCACGACAGGATTGTAAAAAATAACAAGTTTCTGTTATGACACACCAGGCAGTTTCAATGTCATTCCCAAGCACTTTACTATTACAGCAATTTTCATTTGGATAAACCACAGTAGGGACGTTCCATGAAAGGTCCCTACAAGGTTCTGGTTGTGACGTGAGGTCATCAAAGTGTTAGTATCAAGAAGGTATTGATAAGTCATTTAGGTGGCACTAAAGTATAATGTCATTAAGGGGAAGTAAGCCTTTGTCTATGTCAGGAAAATCATCTGTGATATCTGGCAATGTAGTTAGTAAGGAAAGTAGGGAACCGGAAGGAATAGGTTCAATTATCAGGCGATTATCAGGCGATCGCCTTCTTTGCGTAACAAAACTTCAGTACCTGGTAGGGCAAATTCATGGGGAATGGTTATGACTTGATTTTTCCCACTTCTTTGTAGAGAAACATAATGTGAGTTTTGCATGAGTATCCTCTCAATGATTTCGTTATATGAGTCGCGAATGCCATGAAAATCCCGATGAATTATAAAGGGTTCTACGTCATCTAAGTTTCCAAACCGCAAATAGGTAGGATTTTTATTGCTCTGGTTGAAACATGGATGCCCATGTTCAAGATGGAAATCCCAAGAAATCTGGTTTAGAGAAGTTTCAACATAAGCATTTGGAATAATGGCTGAAAATATGCCAAGATTCTCGTCTTCAGTAACTTTATCAAAATAAACAGTTATCCATGGATCTGTACCTAAACTAGGAATGAATGTTTCTCGCCATTCAGATTGAAGTAGCCATTTCAAACTTGGATTTACGTTTTTAGTAGTCAAAGTAGTGGTTTTATATCAACATTATTAATTGTAGTTTGACTTATATAATATTGACGAGAGTATGATCGCACTCCCACTCACTAATTCTCTTTTTCATTTTAATAAGCACCTGCGCAGAGCGAGCCACTTACTTCAAAAATACACAAAAATTTCTTGAAAAGCAACCACCCTGTATTTATTACATATCAATACTTTTAACAAATGGCCGACGAGAACGCGATCGCACCTAAATTTCTCCATTTTTACCCCTAAATAGCTCATTTCAACTTTTTTTGCAAAATTGAGTTTAAATTCCAAATATATTTAGCCATAATTTATAAGCTTAATTTATGATAATCATTCATTAAACCCTAAAAACTTTACAGGTAAAGACTTTAAGTCAAACTAATAGAAGCAAAAATTAAATATAAACCTTCTTCCTTCTTCCTTCCTACTTCTTCCTTATAAAATAGAGCTACATAAAATATTTATTCTAAAATCTAAAAAAAATGTCATTTGTTGGCCTACATATTCATAGCGACTATAGCCTATTGGATGGAGCATCCCAATTACCACAATTAATAGATAGAGCCGTGGAATTAGGAATGCCAGCCATTGCTCTGACAGACCATGGAGTAATGTATGGGGCGATTCAATTAATCAAACTGTGTAGAAATAAAGGAATTAAACCCATAATTGGGAATGAAATGTATGTGATAAATGGAGATATTGAGAAACAGCAACGAGGGAAAAAGTTTCACCAAGTCGTATTAGCAAAAAATACTCAAGGCTATAAAAATTTAGTCAAACTAACAACTCTTTCTCATCTGCATGGTTTTCAAGGAAAAGGTATATTTGCTCGACCTTGTATTAATAAAGAATTGTTAGAAAAATATCACGAAGGTCTGATAGTAACTAGCGGTTGTTTGGCTGGAGAAGTACCGCAAAATATTATGCAGGGAAAATTAGATGAAGCCAAGAAAGTAGCTAAGTGGTACAAAGATTTATTTGGAGAAGATTACTATCTAGAAATTCAAGACCACGGTTTCCAAGAAGATAGAGTAGTTAATACTGGAATTGTCAAAATTGCTGAGAGATTAAAGATAAAAATAGTAGCCACAAACGACTCTCATTTTATTTCTTGTCGAGATGTAGAAGCACACGACGCTTTGTTGTGTATTAACACCCAAAAATTAATATCTGAAGAAAAGCGGATGCGGTATAGTGGCACCGAATATTTAAAGTCTGCTGAAGAGATGAAATTATTATTTCGAGACCATCTAGAAGATAAAGTTATAGAAGAGGCGATCGCCAATACATTAGAAGTGGCAGATAAAGTTGAAAAGTATGAGGGAATATTGGGAGAGCCAAGAATTCCTGATTATCCGATTCCACCAGATCATAATGCCGATACTTATCTAGAAGAACTTGCTTGGGAAGGATTATTAGAAAGGCTGAAGCTTAAACAAAGAAGTGAAATTTCCGTAGTTTATAAAGAGCGGATGGAAACTGAATTGAAAGTTCTTCAGGATAAAGGTTTCTCTACATATTTTTTGGTGGTTTGGGATTACATCAAATATGCCAGAGATGAAAATATTCCTGTCGGACCTGGTAGGGGAAGTGCTGCTGGTTCATTAGTTGCTTATTCTTTGCGAATTACTAATATAGATCCGGTGCATCATGGCTTGTTATTTGAAAGATTTTTGAATCCCGAACGGAAATCAATGCCAGATATTGATACAGACTTCTGCATTGAAAAGCGAGATGTAATGATTGATTATGTGACTGAAAGGTATGGGGAAGAGAGAGTTGCTCAAATTATTACTTTTAACCGGATGACATCTAAGGCAGTATTAAAAGATGTGGGGAGAGTATTAGGTGTTTCGTTTGGGGAAGCGAATAAAATGGCAAAGTTGATTCCTGTTGCACGGGGGAAACCAGCAAAGTTAAAAGTGATGATTTCTGATGAGACTCCTTCCCCAGAATTTAAGGAAGCTTATGAGAATTTAGAAACACCTATTGAAGATAATGAAGAGGGAAAAGTTAATACAATTTCTATCCAACAATGGATAGATATGGCAATTAGAATTGAGGGAACGAATAAAACTTTTGGAGTACACGCGGCAGGAGTGGTAATTTCTAAAGAACCTCTGGATGAAATTGTGCCTTTGCAAAGAAATAATGATGGCTCGGTTATTACTCAGTATCACATGGAAGATATAGAATCCTTGGGTTTGTTGAAAATGGATTTTTTGGGATTGAAAAATTTAACTATTATCCAGAATACTGCCAACCTAGTTGAGACAAATCATCATCTTCCTTTAGTTCCAGATGAGTTGCCAGCTAATGAAAGAAAGGCAATGGAAATTTTGGCAAGAGGCAATACTAAAAAAATGCCAGAGGATGTGAAAAAGACCTATGAACTGATAAAGTCTGGAGATTTGGAAGGAGTATTTCAGTTGGAATCTTCTGGGATGGTAGATGTGGTGAAAAAATTGAAGCCTACTTCTATTGAAGATATTTCTTCTATCTTGGCTTTGTATCGCCCCGGACCTTTGGATGCTGGTTTAATTCCTAAGTTTATTGACCGAAAACATGGGCGGGAAAAAATTGAATATCAAGATTCAAAGTTAGAGCCGATTTTAAAAGAAACTTATGGGGTTTTGTGTTTGCCAAAGGGAACTTTAATTGATAAACCAAATGGTTCGAGGAAGGCGATCGAAAATGTTAAAAGTGGAGAGGTCATTTTAACTTCGGATGGAAGGAAAGTTTGGGAGGCAAAAGTTGCTAAACAGTGGCGGAGTGGTGTAAAGGAAATATTGAAGATTACTTTGTCTAGCGGGACGGTAATTTATTCGGGAAAAAACCATCGCTTTTTAACTCCAGAAGGAGATAAGTTTGCCTGGGAATTACAACGGGGAGTTAGGAACTGCAATATTTATGGTTCTGCGGTTTATGAAAAATGGCAAGTTTCTAGTAATAAGAAAAGACTTGGTAAAAATGAAGCCTATTTGTTGGGGTTATTAATAGGAAAGAGTCATGTCAGTGAACGGTTAGCCTCTTCTGGAGGAACTGCGTTTTTCATGTCGCGCAGCAAAACAGTTAAAGGTTATCAATACTTCCAGCTAAAGGAGGAGACTTGGAATGGGGAATTTTCTTCTTTTTATCCTTTTAACAGAGAAGGTTTGATACCTTATTTCTTTGGTCATCTGGTTTCCTCGACTCCCAATATTTCCTTTTCAACAGAAAAGGCTGCTGTTTGGATGACAAATTTGATTGATGAGACTAGGGGTGGGGAAGCTAAATATTATTTTGATACTCTTTGCCGACAGATTTATTTAAAGTTAAATACTCAATCTAAATCTACATCTCTAACTGAATTTTTGGATCGTATTTATGGCAGTAGAAGTTGGCAGGTAAAATCTGTTGACAAGCATTTACCAGAAGATATTTTGGATTATTCGGAAAAAGACCGAATAGACTTGTTACGCGGTCTCTGGGATGGTAGTAGTTTTGATAGGGAAAACTTCTTTGATTATCAGAGTTCTTCTCCTCGATTATTGTCACAAGTTGGCAAGCTTTTGGGAAGTTTGAAAATTGATTATTATCTGGCAGATAATTATGTTGAGGTTTCTGACAGGTCTCGGTTTATTTATCTATTGGGAAACTATCAAATGCCAAACCAACAAATAGAAAAAATTAGAGAAAACCATCTACAGATTTTCCCTTTCACTTTGACAACCGACTTAGAAGATTCCATTTCTCACACAGATAATCCGAGTCGGAAAAATCAGGAGTCTTACCAGGAAAAAACCACCTTATATACACAGACAAATTTTTCAGATAGACCAGAGCAGGACTCTTGGGAAAAAATTAGGGAAAACCATCTAAAGATTTCCTCTTTATCTTTGGCAACTGGTTTAGAAGATTCCATTTTCTCAGATAGACCTCTGTGGGAAAATCAGGAAAAAGTTCGGGAAAGCCATCTACAGATTTCCCCTTTCACTTTGATAACCGACTTAGAAAATTCGACTCTCCAGACGGATAGTTCGAGTCAGAAAATTCTGGAGTCTTCTCTAGCAAAAGCAACTATATTTAGACAGATAAATTTCTCAGATAGACCTCAGTGGGAAAATCAGGAAAAAGTCAGAGAAAACCATCTACAGATTTCCCCTTTCACTTTGACAACCGACTTAGAAGATTCCATTTCTCATACAGATATTTCGAGTCGGAAAAATTTGGAGTCTTCCCTTCAAAAAGCCACCTTATTTAAACAGACAAATTTCTCAGACAAAACTAATCTGAAAAATTGGGAAGAGTCAGACCGGGAAATCTACGAAAAAACTTATTTACAGGATGCCAGACTTGTTTATGTTGTCTCAGTGGAAGAAGTAGGAAAAGCAGAATGTTTTGATTTAGAAATGGAAGACCAAAGCTCACCTTATTTTCTAGCCAAAGGGGTAGTAGTTCATAATTGTTACCAAGAGCAAATTATGAAAATGGCTCAAGATTTGGCAGGATATTCTTTGGGAGAAGCAGATTTATTACGTCGTTGTTTGAGTGGTTATACAAAAGTAATAGATGCAGCAACAGGTAACTTGGTTAGTCTAAAAGAAATAGCTGCCAAACCTGAGTATTGGTTGAGTCGAAAAGTCTTTTCTTTAGATTTCAAAAGTCAACAAATTGTTCAACAACCAATAACAGAAATTCATCCTAATGGCGTGCGGGATGTTTGGGAAATTACCACTCGTACAAACCGGAAAATTAGAGCTACAAACGACCACCTTTTTTATACGGTTTTAGGATGGAAACCTTTAAAAGATTTTTCCGTAGGGGATAGCCTGGGTTTGGCAAAGAAAATTCCGATTAATTATGGGAGTCAAATATCTGATGCTGAAATTAAATTTACTGCTTATTTAATAGGTGACGGACATCTATCTACCAAGACTGAACCTTGTAGTTATTTCTGTAATAGCAATCCGGAATTAATTACTGATTTTAATCGCTGCGTAGAAGAATTATTTGGCTCTTCAGCACCTAACGAAATCAGAAGTCAGATAGGGGAGCCGTCGGATTGGCGACCTACAGATAGAGGAGCTGTCGGATTGGCGACCTACAGAAGTTGTTTTTGCAACGGAGATTTTAGCAACCCTCCAAAAACATTTCGCCAATCAAGGCAGGGTTTTAGACCCAATTATTTTGATAATTATCTCAAACCTGCTAATTCACCGGATCAAGAAATTCCTAATTGGGTATTTTCTTTGTCTCAGAGTCAGTTACAACTTTTCTTAGGAATTTTATGGTCAACAAATGGTAATTTTGACAAAACAATTGGGCATACAGATTACAACTCTACTTCAGAAGTTTTAGTCAGACAAATCCAACATTTACTTCTACGCTTAGGTATTGTTTCTCTGTTCAATATTAAGCAGATAAAATATCTAGGTCAGCCTTATATTTATTATCGGGTTCAAATTACAGGGCGTGAGGATATGCTCAAGTTTTGTGAATTAATACAGCCATATTTGAGTAGTTACAAACAGGAGCTTTGTCAAAGTTGTTATTTAGTTACTACTCCTCATTCTCTACTCCCTACTCCCTACTCCCTACTCCCTACTCCTTTGAATTTTCAAAACACCCCAAGCAGGAGTTTATCTCGTCATAAAGTTAATAATTTTGCCACAGCTTTTGCAGATGAAGAATTAAAAGCAATAGCTAATTCTGAGGTCTTTTGGGATGAGATTACTTCTATAGAATATATTGGCAAAGAAGAAGTTTTTGATTTGACAATTCCCGAAACTCATAACTTCATTGCCAATGATTTTATAGTTCACAACTGCATGGGTAAAAAGAAAGTCTCGGAAATGGAAAAGCACCGAGAAATATTTATTGATGGTGCCACTAAAAGAGGGGTTCATTCTGCAGTGGCACAAGATTTGTTTGAACAGATGATTAAATTCGCTGAATATTGTTTTAATAAATCTCATTCCACAGCTTATGCTTATGTTGCTTATCAAACCGCTTATTTAAAAGCTAACTATCCAGTTGAATATATGGCAGCTTTACTAACTGCCAATAGTGGCGACCAAGATAAAGTACAAAAATATATTGCTAATTGTCAAAATCCAAAGTTTCATATTGAAGTCGAACCGCCTAATATTAATAAATCAGAAGTAGATTTTACTCCTTTGCCAAAAGTAGCTACAGGGGAAACAAAAGATAAAATTTTATTTGGATTATCCGCAGTAAAAAATGTAGGTGAAGGAGCAATAGAAGCAATTTTAGAAGCAAGAAAAGAAGGGGGAAACTTTAAGTCTTTAGCCGATCTATGTGACCGTGTGAATCTTAATGCTCTGAATAGTCGTACTTTAGAATCTTTAATTAAATGTGGAGCCTTCGATAAAATTGAACCAAACCGTCACCAATTAATTAAAGATTTAGAAGGTGTAATGAAATGGGCACAAGATAGAAATAAAGATCGAGATATGGGGCAATTAAGTTTATTTGATGTGGCAGAAAAAACAATGCCTGCTTTTGATTCTGCTCCTAAACATTCGCCTGTTTCAGATTTTCCAGCCAAAGAAAAATTGCAGTATGAAAAAGAAATTTTAGGATTTTATGTATCTGACCATCCTCTTAAATATGCACATGAACAAAATCAAATTAAGGATGTTATTACTATCGCTCAAATGTCGGAAAAAAAATCTAAGTCAGCTATAAAATTAGTGGTAATGTTGGCTGGACTTAAAAATCATATTACTAAAAAAGGCGACCCCATGGCATTTCTGCAAGTAGAAGATATGACTGGGCAAGTAGATGCTGTAGTTTTTCCCAAAATATATGAAGAAATTAAAGATTTACTGACAGAAAATGCTCTTTTAGTATTGACTGGGAAAGTTGACAAGAAGGATGATGAAAGTCAGTTATTAGTAGATAGTGCAGAAACAGTAGAAAAGGTAATGGCAGATGGAGTTGAACAACAGGAAAAACCCTTGACAGAATTAGATAATTATCAAAATGAATCAATAAATGAAGAGATAAAAATTCATCAATCTATTTCAGAAGCAAAAAAAACAGTAGAGCAATTAGAGAGTCAAAAAAATAGTCCGAAAAAAGATGCTGAATTGTTAATAACTGAAAATGGTTCTGCTAAACCAAAACAAATAATTATCTTGCAACTGCCAGTAGATATAATTCCTGAAGATAATTCTTTGTTTGAAGATATTAAAGCTACTTTGAAAGAACAATCTTCTGGAGATGAGGAAAAAGCAAAGGTGGCAATAGGAGCATTAGTATTTGATGATAAAGAAAAAAAGTTTGTACAATTCGGTAGAGAATTTTGGGTAGAAGATGGAGATGAAACTATTAGTCGTATTCAGCAAGGTTTGAAGCAGAGATTAACATCATATCTGATTGAATATCCATCAATAAAATACTAGGAAATAGGAGTGATTTTAGGATATTCTCTCTTGGAAAAGAAAATTTTTGTTATGGTTAATTTAATGATATTTGATCAAACCTAAAACTTATAGCAGTACGCATTGGTATATTTTATAGATTGAAAGAATTAATAGTTACTAAAAGCCTTATATAATAATTATTTTATATCAAATCCGCTCGGGTTCGGTATAAAATAATGTTCTCTTCACGAGCGCGCTAAATCTTTCTAGCTCTCCCCATCTCCCCATCTCCCCATCTCCCCATCTCCCCATTTCCTCATCTCCCCATTTCCCCATCTCCCCATCTCCCCATCTCCCCATCTCCCCACACTCTTTATCTAATTATACCAATGCTACTGGACTTAATATTATCCCCCTGTTGCCTGTTGCCTGCGTAAAGCGCTATACCACCTAATTCAATTCTGGTGTTGACTATTAATTTTAAAATTCCCGTTGCTCGTTTTGGCAAAAGGCCCATTAACGTACATAACTTGTTGCGGAACTCCCACCTCAATACCCTGCAGATCGAATGCCTTCTTCAGACGACGGCGAAACTCACGAGCAACTAACCACTGCTTCATAGGCTGAGTCTTAATTATCAATCTAATTACAATTCCAGTATGAGCAATCTTATCAATACCCAAAACTTTAGGGGCTTCTAAAATCTGCTCTTGCCATTGAGGGTCACAATACAATTGTTGAGCGATCGCTTCCATCACCCCCATGACTCGATCCACATCAGCATCATAAGCCACTTCAATGGCATAATTTACTTGTGACCACTCACTAGATAAATTTCGGACCACCCCAATAGACCCATTAGGAATAGTAATTAACTCCCCATTCAGATTCCGTAATTTAGTAACTCGCAAAGTAATACTCTCAACCAAGCCATCTTGTCCATCTACGACAATCCAATCTCCCACAGCATATTGGTCTTCAGATAAAATCATCAGGCCAGCAATTAAATCTTTCAGTAAGTTTTGAGAAGCTAGGGACAGGGCAAAACTAAGAAAACCAACAAAGACCGTCACTACTTGGGTAAAAGTTCCTAATTGATGCAAATGATGAAGGAGCGTCATTCCTAATAATAGATAAACGATAGCTCTCAGCCAAGCTTTGGAAACTCTAGCCAAAGTAGAAACACGCAAAGTTTGGCGTTTTTGGATTGATTTTTGTTCACTCCACCGCCGAGCCAAAAAGTTGGTGAGGACATCTCCACCTTTGATGCTTAAACGAGCCACCAATAAAAGCAGTAAAATGAAAAGCGGAGTTCCCAGACTAGCCTCTCGTCCAAAACTTAAAATCCAATCCAATGGAGCCCAACCAACTATTACTTGTTCAGCCCGACTACCACGAATTGTCACGCCCACCATCCAATTACTCCAGGAGCGACTCCAGTAAAACAAGCTACTTATATAGCCAATTCCCAATAACCAAACTAGCCATTGAGTCCAAAATAATGTGGAGTTGTAGAAAGCATTGACACTGTAGCGTTGTTCTATAGATAGGTTGTCAAATGGTGAAGCGATCGCTCGAAATTTTTCAGTAATCTTTGATGAACTGAAAGTCTGATTATCTTCAAGTTGAATAGTCTCTGAGTTTGATAAGCTATCTTTAAGTTTTCTTTGTCTAATAGTAAGTTGCTTTTGTATCCACCCCAGAGTTAGGCTGCTACAAGTCAGGGCAACTAAGAGAAGCATCGCTAGTTGAACCTGAGCAAGTAAATAAGGAGTCTGACGTTCTTTCCAGGCTTGAATTAGAATCTTTTCAGCAATTTCTGTTGCGCCTTTTGCAATTTTTAAAGGTTGGGAGCCACCAAATCTAGGTCTTTCAATGTCTGCTTGAGTAACTGAGTAAATAATTTCTGGCACATCGTTTTTAGGAAATGTGACTGACACAAATGTCGTTCCTTTGCTCTCAGAGGAAGTAGTAACTAGCTGTTTTCTCAGTTCTTTTTCTTGAGCTTCTATGGTAGATATTCCCTGGTTAGGTAAAACCTCTTGAGTGTACCTACTCATATTGTGCAGAATTTTTTGCAACTTGCTGTGAATCAACTGGGAGCGAACAACAGCACTGTAGATACTAGCTTGATTTTTGTTTGTGTTTGAGTCTAACTTGATAAATGAGGCAATAGTGCCAATGATTTTTCCATCCAGAAAAACTGGAGCTATCTCCAGGTTTCCCCTATTAAAGACGGGGACATAAGGCTTTACCGAAATCTCTTCATCGGAAGACATACCTAAACCGGGAATAGTTTGGGCAAATGTAGGAAACTCCCAGGTTAGAGCTAGTGTTAAGACTAGCACAGTAATAGAAAGCAGAAAGGTTAAAATCCGAATAAATTTCCGAACCATAAGAATTATTAAATATACCCATAAATAGGGTGCAGGTTACGCACCTTTATAAGGGTTTATGTTAATACACAAATCATGGAACTTGGGTATTCATTAATGATAATTAGAGCCTATTTAGAATTAGATAGAAATAGGGAGAGAAAATTAGAGATTTAAAAAATCATTTCATTATCAATTATCAATTGTTTCCGATGTAGTCCATTAAACCCGCCCTAAACTTGTTGCGTTTATTTATGCTCACCTCCTTATCCATTCAAATCAATTCTCTGTTAAAAGGCGATCGCTATTTTTTTCCAGGAAAAACTCGTATATCCACTGATGCAGACCCTATCAAGAAACCCTTATGATTAAATCAAAGCCAATTTTTTCTCATATAGAATTCTAGAGACCAATGAACAATAACCTACCGGAAAGTTTCTTTTTTACATCTACAGGTGCAGCAACAGGCGTAACTTTCTCTACTACAGTCGGCAATATTGGATTAATAGGTAGTTTTGGAGGCATCAGTATCGGTGCAACTCCTATTATTGGTGCTGGTGCAGTTGTCGGTGCAGCAACCTATGGCGCAGTCAAAGCTATGACAAAATCAGATCCTACTGCTTTTGGTTTTATTGGTATGGGTAGTTATGGAGGAGTCACCCTTTCTTCTACTCTTGGTGGTATGGGTTTAGGTGTTGGAGGAACTGCTTTTAGTCTTGGGATGGGAACAATGGCAACTTTAGGTGGAGTAGTCGGTCTTGGTCTTTATGGATTTTTTCAAGCTATTAACTCATCCCCACAAAAGCGAATAATTTATTCTTTTGCAACTTTTGAGCGCATAGAGAGGAACATTTCAGATCGAGTTTCTTGGCAAGAAGCTTATAATCAAACTATAATAGAATTAGATCCTGTCTTAGCTGAAATAGAGACAAAGCAAAAATTTACCGCTCTAGAAATAGAGGCAGAATTAGCACAACTTCAGAAAAATATAGGTTGGCAAAATCAATCAAATTTTTCTTCCCCACCCACAGAAAATTCAGAGTTACAACAACAGCAAAAATTAGCTTGGAAATGTAAAAAAGTTATCAAAGCACATACCGCCTCAATTAATGCTGTAGCTGTTAGTGCTGATAGTCAGACTTTTGCCACAGCAAGTAGCGACTCCTCTGTTAGTCTCTGGAATATCAAAACAGGTAAACGTCTCTACACTTTTTTCGGATCTTCACAGGAAGTGCAAACTGTCGCCCTCAATACTAAAACTCCCATACTCGTTAGCGGAAACTTCGAGGGAAAAATAACCACATATAATATAGATACTAAAAAACATTGTCAGACTTTTTTCCCTGCCAACTCTCCCACCAGTCATGGAGACTCAGTATTTGCAGTAGCTATCAGTAAAGACGGTAAAAATCTTGTTAGTGGGAGTGCTGACAAAACTATTAGACTGTGGGAAGTAGAAACAGGAAAACTCAAACGTACTTTTAACGGTCATACAGATAAAATTTGGGCAGTTGCTTGGAGTCAGGATGGTAAAACTTTTGCTAGTGGGAGTGCTGACAAAAGTATTCGCTTGTGGAATATCAACAGTTATCAACCACCCCGTATTCTGCAACAACATTCTGGTTGGATAACATCTTTAGCTTTTCATCCCACTGAAAATATCCTTGTTAGTGGTAGTACAGATTTTACAATCAAAATTTGGAATATTGAAACAGAGTCATTAATTTGTACTTTGGTTAGTCATACAGCACCAGTATTTTCTATTGCTATTAGTGGCAATGGAGAAATGCTTGCTAGTGGTAGTCAAGATGGCACCGTAAAAATTTGGCGTTTGTCTAGTGGAGAACTTTTGCAAACTTTGGCAGGTAGTTATCCAGTAGCTTTTTCCAGTGATGGTTGTTTAGTAACTGGGGGTAACGGCAAAAATATTAAAATTTGGCATCAGGTGATGTCGGATGGTATGGTATCTTTCTCTGGGGAATGGTGGGAAATATTGGATGTGATGCCAAATGCAAATGCAGAAACAGTGAAGTTAGCTTATCGTCGTTTAGCTAGACAATATCATCCAGATGTAAATGGGGATAAAGAAGCTATTTTGAAAATGCAAATTATTAATCAAGCTTATAGTCAGTTTCTCCATAAATTAAAGCCATGACTTACGCACGCGAACTTTGAACAATAGACATCTAGGAAAAAAAATTGGCTCGTTATTGCGCTTTAGCGCCTCATACAGAATCCGGTTATATAGTATATGTTCATCACCCCATCACCCCATCACCCCATCCCCCTATCCCCCCATCCCCCAAATATACAATAAGTATTCAAACGGATTTGATATCATACATACATAAGTCTAGGAGCGCTGAAGCGCAACTACAAACAAAGACTTTTTCATAACTCCTAATTTCCCAATTCAGGATGGGATGCCAAATAATATTTCAACCACTCATAACCACGCGCTAATAATTCATCGAGAGTTTCTATCCGCCACAGTCGCACAACACCAGCATCAGAAGCAGCAGCTAATAACTTCCCATTTGGACTAAAACTCACACTGGTAATTTTCTCCTGCTTTGCCTCAAATAGTCCTAACAAATTTCCGTTTAAATCCCAAAGTCTTGTCGTACCATCACCCGCACCCGTAGCAATATACTCATCATTGTTGCTGAAACTAACAGTCAACACCCAACCTTCGTGACCCAAAAATTGAGCGATCGCTTTCCCGGATAAATCCCATAATTTGGCTGTGTAATCTCCAGAACCTGTAACAATGTATTCACCATTGTTGCTAAAACTCACGCTCTTCACCTCATTCTGATGCCCCCTAAAATCAGTTATCAATTTTCCTGATAAATCCCACAGTTTGGCTGTGTAGTCATCTGAAGCAGTAACTAAATAATTACCGTTAGGACTAAATTTCAGTCCTCTTATCCAACGGTAGTGAGCTAGAAATTCAGCAATTTTTTTACCTGATAAATCCCAAATTCTTACTATTCCATCCGCTGACGCAGTAGCGATATAGTTACCATCAGGGCTAAAACTTATGCTTGACACCGTGCGTTGATGCTCTGCAAATTGAACAATTAAATTTCCCGATAAATCCCATAATTTCGCAGTGCGATCATTAGATGAGGTGGCGATATACTCACCATTAGGGCTAAAACAAACACTTCTCACCCATTCTTGATGTGCTTTCAGAATAGATATTTGCTCCCCAGATAAATTCCACAAAGCCATATTGCCATCAATTGCACCCGTTGCCAGGTACTCCCCACTAGGGCTAAAACTAACACAGTTTATTCGACATTCATACCCCCTCAACTCAATAGTCTGCTGCGGTGATAAATCCCATAACCTGGTAGTTTTATCACTTAGAGCTGTCGCTAAATATTTGCCATCGGGGCTAAAACTAATACTATTTACTGGTTTTTGATGCCCCTCAATTTTGTCTATTTGGTTTCCATCTAAATCCCATAATATTGTGATGCCATCAGCAGAAGCAGTGGCTAATATTTTGCCGTCAGGACTGAAACTGACACTGTTTACTCGTTTGTAATGTCCGGTTAATTCTGCTATCTGATATCCGAATAAATTCCAGATTTTCACTGTGCCATCATTGGAAGCAGTGGCGATAATTTCTCCATCAGGGCTAAAACTAATGCAGTTAATTCGGTCTTGATGTCCTGTCAATTCTGCTAGGGGATAGTTACCAACAAAATCCCAAATTTTGGCAATACCAGTGCTGGAGGCAATTACTAAGTGTTTGCCATCAGGACTAAATTTGAGACAACTTAATCCTCCAGGCAACCCTTTAAATTCTGTAAGTTGGTTGCCTTGTGTATCCCAAAGTCTGGCTTTGTTATGGGAGCAGACGGTGACAATGAATTGCCCACAAGGGCTAAAACAGATATCTGATATACTTTGTTTTTCTGGAAGAGTGAGGATTTTGTTTCCAGATAAATCCCAAATAATAGCATTGCCATCAGTGGATGCGGTGGCTATGTGTTTGCCGTTAGGGCTGAAAGTTACTGAGTTGACTGTGTGTTTGTGACCTCTAAATTTTGTTATTTGTTTGCCAGAAAAATTCCACAAAATAGCACAACAGTCAGTGGAAGCAGTAGCAATATATTTACCATCGGGGCTGAAAGTAACACTATTAACACTGCGCCGATGCCCTAAAAATTGATTTCGCTCTCGAATTTTATGGAGAATTTGTTGTAGGGCAAATATGGGTTTTGTGGCTGGATAATTTTTTAATTTACGACCGTCTTTTACCCATTTTTTGAGAGTTTTTCCTGCCTCCAATGCGATGAGTAATGCTTCGATTTCTCTCCCACCTGCTGCAAATTTTTTTAAGGCTTCTATTCCAGAATTTTCAATTTGAATTCCTGCTTTAGCTTCCGCCAACATTTGTTCGGCTTTTTGTTGTGCTTGTTTGGCTTGTTGCAGTAATTTTTCTGCTGTTTGTTTGGCTGTTTCTAATATTTGTTTAGCTTGTCTTTCTGCTATTAGCTCTTTTTGCATTTCTGCTAGAGCTAATTCCTGACTTGCTGCCAGAAAATCATTATCTTCTGTACTGAGGTTTTTACCAATTTTCCACTCTAATGCTTCTTGTAATGCTTGCCCTCGTAAAAGTCTAGATTTATCTTGTTGATTAGATATTAACCAGGCAGCGATCGCTTGGCTATATGGTCGTAATTTTGCTAATTCTATTTCTACCCATTCCTGGTTAAATATTGTTTGATAAATCTGATTTGTGACTCTCCATCCTCTTTCTTTTTTAACTACTAATCCTGTGAGATTTAGTTCTATTTGTTCCAGACTATCTCCAGGATTAATATTAATATAAGTCTGAGAATTATTTTGTAAAACTTGTTGGTAAAGTCCTAACAAACGACTAGCTTTTTGTTCATTTTTTAGCAGGCGATCGCGAATCGTTTTTAAATGTTCTGGTTCGTCTTTGGCTTCCCAATTTTCTATTATTTCGACTCGAACTAAATTTGCTACTAATTTTTCTTCCCCACCTGCTGCAATAGGAAAAGGAGACATTATTACCAATTTACAGATTTTTTGTGTGAGAAATGGTTGCCCATCTGTCCAAGCTAAAATTGCTTTTAAAACTGCCAATGGATTATCAGCTTTTGCTACTAATCCTGGAGCTAATGCCGTTGCTTCATGAAGTTTAAAACCTGTTAATTGAATTGCTCTACCAATATTAAAAGGTGTACGATTCTTATCACTAATTAAATCTGAAGGTGTAGCTACTCCTAATAATGCAAAAGTCAGCTTTTGATAATTAGGACGATCGGCTCGTTTATTATAACAAGCTCTAATTAAAGCAAAAAAATCATCTATCGAAAAAGGCAAACTTAGAGTGCTATCTATTTCATCCACAAAAATAACTAGACTTTGATTAATTCCCGGCAAAATAACTGTATCTATAAATTGACTCAATTTTTGAATAGGTGTCAAAAATGATAAATTACTCCACCAATTACTAATATCAAATATATCTAAAATCTCCAAATTACTAGCCAAAGTATAAATAATACCCGCATACCATTGTTCCACAGAAATATCCTGACTACCAATAGCAGTTAAATCAATTGCCACACAAGCAATTCCATCAGCTTTTAAACGTTTCATAGTTTGCACTCGCAGACTAGACTTTCCCATTTGTCGCGAGTTCAAAACATAACAAAATTCTCCAGCTTTTAACCCTAGATAAAAATCATCATCTGCCTGTCGTTTAATGTAAGTAGGTGCATCAACTGGGAGACTACCTCCTACTTGGTATTGGTAATTATTCATCTTTCATTTTGTTAGAAGTAATATCGTTTCACGGAAGTCAAAAGTCATAAATCAAGGATTTTATAGGCTCAAAACTTTGACGCCACAGTAATTTCATAAAATTATTTTACAATCTTTAGTTTAAAACTATTTGTGACATCTTTAGAGTCAATTGGTATAAGAAGGAGAAAGGGAGTAATATCAAGTTCGGATAATTAATTATAATACTATAGCAATCCGTGCATAGGTTGCGGGTAATCAAAAAGTAGATAAAACAACTGAAACTCCCACCTATTCCCTGTTCCCTGTTCCCTGTTCCCTGTTCCCTAAAAGCGGCAAGATTTTTATACACAAATATACAGGGGATTGCTATATAGCTTTTGTTAAGCGGTAGCACAACAAAAAAAACACCTATATTTGTTTGGTTTATACTGCGGACAAGCTGCGCTCACGCAACTAAACCTACTAGCTAATGTAGCTTTAGAATGTGGGTGAGTTTCATATTATCCTGAGTATTTTACCACTTTTTGTAGGTGTTAAATCATAGATAGTTATTGTGGATAAAACTATCATAAACAGTAGTAAATATACTGATACAGAGCTAATCAAAAAAAATTTAATTAATAAAATATTGAAATCTTTCATTATTCAAACTTTCGCAAATTTATACCAATGAGCAACAAACTAACAGAAAGCCTTCCCTATCAGTAACTTATTTTATAACTACTTTATATCAAGCGTATTTTTACTTAACACCTACTACCTAAAACTTTTTGAGTTTTGGTAAAAATTTATGCTATATTGATTTTGTCCTCCAGAGACAATATGGGGCATAGAATAAAAATAAACATTTGCTAATACAGGCTAGGTAAACAAATGCTTACAGACAATAATTTTAATATTGCTAGTCCCGGAGGAATTGAAATCAGTATTCCAGTAACGATCGATGAAGAATCAGATATATATTTGAAACTCAAAGAACCATCAGAAATACAAAATTATTATCAGGAAAATGGGTATGTTGTATTTCGCAACCTGATACCTGAAGAGTTATGCGATCGTGTAAAAATAACTTTTGATCAAGAAATAAAGACATATCAAGGATATATATATCGGCAAACAACAGCTAGTCCTGAGAAAAATAAATTTACAGAAAATGGTTATGTGATTAACCCTCTACTAAATATTCAGGATTTGCGAGCTAAAGATTTTCCAAATTTTAAGAACGCAGCATTATCAGTTATTACTCATAACAATATTTACGATGCCGTTAAGACTATCTTAGGTGAAGAAGGTATATTAGTCCAGAGTATGTATTTTGAAGGAAATTCTGCAACAGCAGCACATCAAGACACATACTATTTAGATTCTGCCGAGATCGGCAGAATGACTGCAGCTTGGATTGCCGTAGAAGATATTCATCCAGGGGCAGGACGATTCTACGTTTATCCAGGAAGTCATAAAATTGAAATGGCCAAAAATAGTGGTGATTTAGATATCGCTTTTAACCATTCACGATACCAAGATTTAGTGCTAAAAATTATCGCTGAAGAAAAACTCGAATGTCATGCTCCAGCATTGCGTAAGGGTGATGTGCTATTTTGGGCAGCAAGAACTATTCATGGCAGTCTACAAACTAAGAATATGGAAGTATCTCGTTGTTCATTCACCTCTCATTTTATTCCTGCTTCTACTAATTTTATGCTGTTTCAGCGTCAGCATAAACCCCTAAATTTACGTAAAATCAACTCTTTTAATGTTCATTGCCCTAAGGATCGCGATAAGTTAAAAAATAGAGCAATTTTTTACTTGGAAACTCGATTTCCTAAAGCTTACCAATTCGCTAAGAATGTAGCAATAAAAATGCTTCTGGGTTGAGGATCTGAGCAATATTGCTACTGCAATTGTATAATAGTACCGAGCTGAATAATTTTTTTGGTGGGGTTAGGTAAGATGCAAAAGCTTGAAGCCTGTATTTATAAATGGTTTTATACTTAGTAGTACCTAAAAACCACTAAAATATTATAGTTTACCTTCCTTTTTCAAATTACCAATCTTCTCTTTTAGCTCTACTTTCTGTTTCCCAATCATCATAATCATCTACTTTTTTACTAGGTTGAGGTTGATAATTTATTTTTGCCTCTTCCTCATAATATTCTTCCTCAGTTTCAGCCTCTTCATCAGCAGAATAAATATTAGTTAAAGGTTCAACAATTTTAGTTATAGCATCTTTCACAAATGACTTAACAAATTCATCTTTTTTAACCAATTGAAATTGTCTTTGTACAACTTCTGTCATCCCACCATCTCCCCAATCTTGATTCTGACGAAAATATTCAATGAAACTCTTGCCAGCAATTCGAGTTAAATAAGCTGCACTTACTCCTTGAATAGCTTTACCAATTAAAAAAGTTGCTACAGTTAATTGTAGAGCTGTAGAAATAATTTTGATTACCCCTTCCACAATACCTAAACCAGCAAGAGTTTTTGCCAATGACATTGCTAATTCTTGACCTCTTTCCAAATTCAATTCGCAACCATAAACTTTGCCAATTTCTACTACCATTTGAGCATTAACTGCAGCAGTTGCCAACACATCCACCACTGGCAATGGCGTAACTGCAATCACACCCGCCCCGATCCACTGAAATCTTTCAACAACTTTATCTGCTTGTCGTCGTCTTTGAGTATCAATTAAACGTCTTGCTTCTTCCCCCAAACGTTGAGATTGTAATAGAATATTATCTGCAATCAAATCTTCTCCTTCAGCCCGCAAAACAGCAGCCATGCGTCTAATTAAAGGCATAGTATCAGGTTCTGGTAGATACATTTCTCCACTCTCAAGTCTAACTGATTGGGGATTAGCAGCGATCGCCACAATATCCATTTTACTAACAACTCCTAGTAATCTTTCCCTAAGTCTAACAAGAATCGCTTCTTTGTCTTCCTCTGTATACAGGTCTATTTTATTAAAAACCACCAGCGATCGCTTACCAATCTCCGCCAAACTTTTCAGAGCAGTATATTCTGAATTTTGTAAATCGTTATCAACTACAAACAATAATAGATTAGCCTCTGTAGCAAAAACTCGTGCCAGTTGACCCCTTTCTGTACCTGCTACTCCTGCTTCTAAAATCCCTGGAGTATCAGTAATCAAAATTTCTTGCTCCAATCCCTGCATTTTCAGATGATAGGTTTCTCCAGCCTTTGTTGATCCCATAGGTGCTTCTACCCTCCCTACCATTCGACCTATGAGTGCATTTACCACAGAAGTTTTACCTGCCGAACCAGTACCAAAGACTACAACTTTGACATCACCTCGTGCTAAACTGGCCTCTATTTCTTGTGAACGGCTCAATAATGCTTGTCTGGCCACTTCATCTTGTATTTGAATTACTTGTTGCTTGACTGCCTTAAGGGATTCGGACGCAGCCTCAGATTTAACAACTGGAATCTTAACCTTAGCTTTTGATCCTTTTCGCCGTTTACTTTTGGGAGTTGTATATAATATTAGATAATAAACGAAAGCAAAAATAACAATTCCAATCAGAATAACTAAAAGTAGCACTAACAAGTTGGCCAAAACTGGAGGTGCATACCATGAAATTTGACTGTATAGCCATGATAGGGAACTAATCAGCCAAATTATGAGTAATAAAATGAGGCAGAGACCTAAAATCAGTGTTAACAGACGGGAAGTAGGCATTTAATCAAATCAACTCAAAAAAATCGTTAGTTTGGAAGCCTTTTAGCTTCAGCTAAAGAGAGATTAATGTGTTATCAGTCCGCTTAACTATCTCTGCTCTTGCAAGGTTTTCTTGCCAGAGTTTGTTTTATCTAAAGTAGTTCAGATGGTTAGCTTCAGTTTGTGGATGTCCTGCACCTACTGTTTTTGATATTTTTTTTTAGGTGTTAGATGAATAGCTCGACTCTCATTTTCCTAGCTGTTTTTACTTTGCTTCCATTACTACAGGGTTTTAGTTTAGGCTTCTCGTTGGTTTGAGAACTTTTCTTTCTAGCTTCGGTATTTCAATCTATATAATTATAGCATCAAGCGGTTAGGGTGAAGGACATTTCTGGTGAAGCACAATTTTTAGCAAACTCATTATCAGGAGCTATTTTGATTATTAAAACTAAACTTATTTCCTAACTACTGGGAAAAACTAAGTCCCTGATTACCAAAAAATACCTGTATAAAAGTATCAATATAAACAATTTAATCAACAAAAAAGAAAGTTAGCTTGAAAAGTTTCTCTAATTTACAGCAGTTTTGTAATTAATGAGCTACAAAGTTTTAAGACCAGAAGTTAGGCAGTGCATGAGTTATAAACACTACATAAACTAAGACGTTGTTTTAATTCACAATATCTACTAGACCTCTCCGAAAAAGAGGGAGTAGGGAGTAGGGGGAAAGAATTAATGATTTCTGCGTATGGAATTGATTTGATTTTTAATCATCGGAGATATCTACTACATATAGTAATCCTATTTGAGTCATGACTGAAGCTAGAAACCATATTATGTGTGTAGATGTCTATTTTTCAAACTAAGGATTTATCCTAGCAACCGGGTTTTTTTGCCTAAGTTCTATAATTATTTATTTATATGCTATATTTTTGAACCGGAATACTATCTAAAATCTTATATTCAATAGCTGAAACATTAGATAAGGAACAAAAATATACAGAACAGCTATTTGATTATAACGTTTTTCCCGTTAATTAAATAAATGAACTACCCTTGTCAAACAGCAAGATTAAGTCAAAAAAAAAGCCGATAGCTGATAAGCGATGTGCTAATTGCCAGAAATGATAGATGACTTGAATTAGAAGTATAAATATTCCAATTTATTAGATTTATGAAGCTATTTAAACGTGCAAATCTACCAGAAGAAACACAACCAACTCCCAAAACTTCTCCCGAAGGTAGTAATGATAAAGGTTTAGGAACATTTGGTGGTGTATATACTCCCTCAATTTTGACAATCTTGGGTGTAATTATGTACCTCCGCTTTGGATGGGTAGTGGGTAATGTAGGTTTATTGGGGACTCTACTTATTGTTACTCTGTCCACAAGTATTACCTTTCTCACCTCTTTGTCAGTTAGCGCGATCGCCACAGACAGAATAGTTAGAGGTGGAGGTGCCTACTATATGATTAGTCGGTCTCTAGGTCTGGAAACAGGTGGTGCAGTAGGAATACCCCTTTATTTTGCCCAAGCTCTCTCTGTTGCACTTTATACCATTGGTTTTGCAGAGAGTATTATAGATGCTTTTGGTAGCTTTAACCAACTTTATGTAGCTTTGATTACCACAATAGCCGTGGCAGTATTGGCCTTGACTTCGGCAGAAATTGCTATTAAAGCCCAGTATTTGATTATGGGAGCGATCATCTTATCCCTAATTTCATTTGCATTTGGACATCCTCTAGAAGCAACAACTATAGAAATTTGGGCAGATTCAGGCCAATCATCAGAACCTTTTTGGAATGTTTTTGCTGTCTTCTTTCCAGCGGTAACAGGAATAATGGCAGGAGTAAGTATGTCGGGGGACTTGCGAGAACCTAGCCGTTCTATTCCTACAGGTACTCTGGCAGCAGTTGGTACAGGTTATGTGATTTACATGATACTACCAATTGTTATGGCCATGAGGGCAGATGCTAGTACCTTAATAGAAAACCCCTTGATTATGAAAGAAATGGCTTTTTGGGGACCAGCTATTTTGTTTGGAGTTTGGGGGGCAACTCTTTCCAGTGCTATTGGTAGTATTTTGGGTGCTCCCAGGGTATTACAGGCTTTGGCCAGGGATGGAGTTTTACCGCGTTGTTTATCTTTTCTCGGCAATGGTAGTGGGCCTAATGATGAACCTCGGATTGGTACAGCAGTAACATTAGGAGTTGCTACTGCCACAGTCTGTATTGGAGACTTAAATATTATTGCCCCAGTGTTGACAATGTTCTTTTTGACTACCTATTTGGTTTTGAATGTTTCAGCAGGTATAGAAGGCTTTTTACAAAGCCCCTCTTTTCGCCCTACATTTAAAGTTCATTGGTCATTATCAATGCTGGGTGCTCTGGGTTGTTTGGCAGTGATGTTTCTGATTAATGCTGTAGCTACAGTTATTGCTGCTGTCATAGTGCTGGCCATCTTTATCTGGCTACAACGACGGGAGTTAGAGACAACTTGGGGAGATGCCAGACGAGGAATATGGATGGCATTGGTACGGGAAGGGATTTTTCAGATTGGTGAAGAAGATACTAAAAACTGGCGTCCCCATATTTTGGTGCTGTCTGGGATACCTAAAAAACGCTGGCCATTAATTCAGTTTGCAGATGACCTAACTCATAACCGAGGGATGATTACGGTTTGTAGTGTTTTGCCCAGTTCATCTCGGGATGTTTCTCAGCAGAGTGATATGCAGGATACTATTCGTGAGTATTTGGAAAAGCGTGGAGTCCAAGTATTGGTGAGAGTTGTAACAGCTACAGACTTTTTTGATGGGGCAAAACTCTTGGTAGAAACTTATGGTATTGGACCACTGACACCGAATACAGTGGTCCTTGGAGACAGTCAGGAACCTTCTCGCCGCGATCGCTACTGTCAGTTAGTTGCTCATATTCATAAAGCCAAGAAAAATGTGGTAATTTTCCGAGAAGATGACGATCGTGGTTTTGGTCAATATCGTCGAATTGATGTTTGGTGGGGTGGTTTACAAAATAATGGTGGCTTAATGTTACTTTTGGCCTATTTATTGCGTACAGATATGGATTGGCGAAATGCTGAAATTCATTTGAAACTGGTAGTTCCTGAAGAAAGTGCAGCTCAAGCAACCCAAACAAATGTTGATAATGTGATTCAAGATTTACGCATTGGTGCAAGTTCTCAAGTTTTGGTATCTAAAGGTCGGCCTTTTTATGATATTTTACATGAGTCTTCTCAGGATGCCGATTTGATTTTCCTTGGTATTCGGACTCCAGGAGAGGATTTTACCGAATATTATCAGGATTTGCAATCTAAAACTGTTGGTCTTCCTAGTACAGTTTTTGTTCTGGCAGCTCCAGGTTTTTCTTATGGTGAAGTTCTCAGCGATCGCTAATTGTGATTAGATTGAGATGTGTCGGAGTCTAGCTCCAATACTTGTAGCTTAAATATTTATCTGCTCTGCTGAACTTGCTGAAACACAGGTTTTATCCTTGGAGAGTGCTTCGGTGCTTCATCTTTAGGGTTTGGTAAGAAACACCTACGCTTTACTTGAAGGTATAGCAGTAGAAATTTCGGGTACGGACATTCCTAAATCCCGTGTTGCTAGACAACATAAAACGTAGAGCGTTTCCCCAGAAAAAACTCAGTTAGAGATTACTTTTGACTTTTGAGTTGCACATAGCTATATAGCGCTACGCAAATATTTTAGAACATTCCTCTCTTCCCTATTCCCTTTTCCCTTAAAACCCAAATTTATTGTCAAACGCCAAAAGACGTAGTGCTATATATCTTTTCTACAGGCTTAAAATCTCTAGGAACTCCACCTAAATGTTTTAAGAGTCAAATTAATATTGACTATATACCATGGTAAGTCTTGAAAAAAAAGTATGTTTAAGTAGATAATGGTAAGATTTAAGCTTCTGCTTTTACCGAAAAATTAAGGTTTAAAGCCTCTACTTTCAGGGATAAAAAAGAAAAAAATTTCCTTTTAACCAATCCTCTTCTTTTTAAGAAGAGGTAATTATTAATTATTAATTATTAATGATTGAAACCTCATCTATTTTAACTCCAAAGTTTCGAGGCCATTTTCCCGGAATCAATCATTTGGGAGCAATGACTTGATCTGATTGATGAACTCTTGATGATCCACTACTGGCTTAGAAATATAACCGTCAGCGCCACTTTCCCGCAAAAAAGATTCTCGATCACCTGCCATAGCGTGAGCGGTCACTAATATAATTGGTAGTTTATCTGTTTGAGGGTCAGCTTTAAGAATTTGAGTAATTTTAATGCCATCAACAGCTTTACCTTGATAAACGCTACGAGCTAGAGAAACATCCATCAAAATCAAATCTGCTTCCTTTGACTTAGCCATTTTCACTACTTCTTCCACATCTTCTGTATGTTTAACAGCTAAACCACCTCTTTTAGTCAAAATCTTGGAAAAAACCCTAGCATTAACCTGATCGTCTTCTACAATTAAAACAGTTTTCATATAAGTCTCCTGCTAAAATACCTGTGAGTGTAAGGACTGCCATCATAGAGTTTAGACTAAATTACATAGGAGAAGCCAGTAATGGTTAATTTGTTTCAAATAAAACGAATTAAATACTCAAACATTGGCTTTCTAAACTAATAAACAGCTATTGTCTGCCGTTTTTCTAATACTTCAGTGTCAATTTTTGGACTTTAAGATGCCCATAGAGAAGCCTAATAGTCAGATAATATTAGGATAAACCACTTGAGAGTATATTTTTTTTCTGGCTGCTATTATGATTAAACAAGTATCCTGTAAATACTTGCACAATCAACTCCAAAAGATCAACCTCAAATCTCAAAACTCATACTTACTGACAATTTGAAAATTAGGAAATATATTGTATTAAGATATTGAACTTGCCTTTAAGCATTTAGTAATGCTAAAGGTAATAGTTAAATTCCTTCAGCATAACTGAAGTTAATTTACTATACCTTGACATAGTTTCAACTAGATATCAGCTAACATAGCAAATATTTTGATTTGTCTAGTCTTAAAAATACCAGTTGAGCTTTGGGGTACTGGATAGGGAATATTTTGAGTTTTCATCTAAAATTTGTGTTTAATTAAACATAAATAAATTTTTCTCTAATCAATTATGATCGAAGGATTTTAGCTATGTTAGTTACTATCTTCAAACATTTTTCTGCCCATTTGCCGAACCTGAGAAAAAAATTACCATTATGGATATCTATTGAGTTACTCATTTACTAACTTTCATAGTTTACTATCAGCACTAAATTAAATATTTGATATTCCTATACTTAATTATAATGTTTGCTGAGGTTAGATAACATCAATCAGGCCACAAAGAGAACCTATACAGAGATAATATCAAACATTTTAATCACTCAACTAAATTTTTTTGAACCTACTCAAAGGGGTGAAACTTAGTTTTTTTCTAGCCAAGAAACTTAGAGTTTAAACCACAGGTTGGTTGACCTCCAAAACCTTTATGTTTGATTAGATATTACTCATCAGTGAACAGTTAATATTCTTAACAGGTTTGTTTAAGACTTAAATATATAGATATAGTCGTTTAAGTTTAGATTGAGACAGACATTTCTTTCTATCAAAGGATTTCAGCATAAAAAGTTTTTCATTCTTAAGTTAAATAACTATATTATTTCAATAATTTAGTGGTGATATTAGTGGCACTTCGCCCATTTCCCACTGCTATGTCTTAATAACTAATAACTTTTAACTGTTTTAATAACTGGCTAATATCTCAGAAAAATGCTTTCCTTGAGTAGCAAAACTTTGTACTTATCTAATTATATTTCAACTCCTGTTTATTTCAGAATCTAAGAACTTAGCCTTAGCAAAATAGCATATCAAATTTACTTTGCCTGAATTCTCTAACAATATGCCTAAAATTCTCCAAATTAATTATTTTACAGCAATTTTTAGGGTGGTGAGGTACAGTTTAATACTAATTTATATTCCCTATTACCTATCTAAATACTAACTCATGGCCAAACAATTAAATTTACTTTCCGGACAAGTTATTACTACAGCACTCCATATCGAAATGCAGCAATCATATCTTGAATATGCCATGAGTGTGATTGTTGGCCGTGCTCTGCCAGATGTTAGAGATGGACAAAAACCAGTTCATCGCCGAATATTATACGCCATGCACGAACTTGGTCTCACTCCAGATAGACCATTTCGGAAATGCGCCAGGGTAGTTGGAGACGTTCTCGGAAAATATCATCCCCACGGTGACCAAGCTGTTTATGATGCCATGGTGCGGATGATTCAAAATTTTTCCACTCGTTATCCATTGCTTGATGGCCACGGTAACTTTGGCTCCATTGATAATGACCCCGCCGCCGCCATGCGTTACACAGAAAGTCGCTTGGCATCAATTGGTAATGAAGGTTTACTGACTCAAATTGGTGAAGCTACAGTTGACTTTACCAACAACTTTGATGGTTCCCAGCAAGAACCTAAAGTATTACCTGCACAACTACCATTTTTATTACTAAATGGTTCTTCTGGTATTGCTGTAGGAATGGCGACTAATGTTCCACCACATAATTTAGGTGAGGTAGTAGATGGCCTCATTGCTTTAATTGACAATCCGAATGTTTCGGATCAAAAGCTATTTCAATTAATTCCCGGGCCAGACTTTCCCACTGGAGGAGAAATTGTCACCACAGGTGGAATTATTGATGCTTATACTAAGGGTCGAGGTAGCATCCCCATCAGAGGTGTGGCCACTATTGAGCAAGTTCCTACAGGTCGTGGACGACGCACAAAAACAGCTATCGTGGTGACGGAGTTGCCTTTCCAAGTTAATAAAGCTGGTTGGATCGAAAAAACGGCAGACTTAGTTAATGCTGGCAAGATAGAAGGTATTGCCGATCTGCGGGATGAGAGCGATCGCTCTGGTATTAGAGTTGTCATCGAACTTAAACGTGAAGTTGACCCTAGTGTTGTACTCCACCATCTCTACCAACATACTGACTTACTTTCTAAGTTTGGTGCTATTATGCTAGCTTTGGTTGATGGACAACCACGGCAATTATCTTTGCGAGAACTTTTACAAGAATTTCTCAGTTTTAGGGAACAGACTCTTACCCGTCGCTACACCCATGAGTTAGAAATAGCTCAAGCTAGATGTCACATTGTCGAGGGTTTGCTTACTGCTTTAACAGAATTGGATACAGTAATTGATATTCTCAGAAATGCACCTGATGGCAGCACTGCTAAAGTTAGCTTCCAAGAAAGTTTGGGTTTAAGTGAAAATCAAGCTGATGCTATTCTAGCAATGCCAATGCGGAGACTGACTGGTTTGGAGAAACAAAAGTTAGAGGAAGAATATGAGCAACTAATAGAGAAAATACAAGAGTTAGAAAATTTGTTGAGCGATCGCCATCAACTGCTCAAAGCGCTAAAAAAAGAATTGCGAACCCTAAAACGTAAATATAACGACCCGAGACGGACTCGAATTATTGACCAAGCAGAATCTAAAAATGCAGATAATGTGGCATCTATTTCTCAACAGAAAAGTAATCTAGAAACTGGTAATCAAGAAACAAATAGACAAACCAAAGGTAGAAATATAAAATCAAAAAGTACGACAGTTGAATCACAAATTTTAACTTTGGAAGCTGCACCGCCACCGATAGAAAAAGTTGTCATAGAATTTACCCACCGAGGATATATCAGACGACTTGCTTCTAAAGGATTTGAGAAGCATAAAATTGATAAAAAATCTGATATTACTATCGAAAATAGTGAAGACTTTACTACTAATATAATTGAGGCAACTACTGACAAAACTTTAGTATTATTAACTCGTACTGGTAAAGCATATCCTCTGAAAGTAAATGATATTCCTGCTGCTTCTAACCGTTCAACAACACGAAATGAAAATAAAGGCGTACCTTTAGTAACCTTACTACCACCATCAGCAACAAAAGAAATTCAAGATACTCGTCGTGAAATTATTGTTGCTCAATTTGTTTTAAATGAAGCAGAGCAACATAAAGACTTAATTATGTTGACTCAAAATGGCAAGATTAAACGTTTATCTTTGTCTGATTTAAGTGAGCTGACAAATCGTGGTGTGACAGTAATTAAACTTAAAGAAGATGATGAATTACGTTATGCTAATCTGGGTAAAATTGGAGAACAAGTGGTTTTAGCAACTTCTGGTGGGCGATTATTAAGATTAGAAATAGATGACGAACAATTACCATTAATGGGGCGTACTGCTCAAGGTTCTCAAGCAACTAGATTAAGGAAACAAGAAGAGTTAGTAGGTTGTGTAACTTTGGATGGAGAAAGTAATTTATTGTTAGTTTCTGAACAGAGTTATGGTAAGCAAATTCCTGTTACTGCTTTGCGACCAGCTAATCGCGGTGGTATTGGTCAAAATGCCTTTCAGTTTACCAGGCAAAATGATACTTTGGCAGGGATAGTTGTTGGTGGTTCAGATGTTTTGGTTCAGATGTTGACAACTGATGGTAGGGTCTTTGGAACGATCGCTGATACAGTGAAAGTTTATGGGCACGATGATAAGGGTGATCGCTTGCTGAAGTTGGGTGCAAAGGAAAGAATTATTAAGGTGATTGGTTATTTCTGCTGACTTTTTGACAGATTGCTTATCGTAGCAATCAGGAATATCCGGGGATAATACTAATTCGGGACTTTGATATTTTTAAGGGTGAAAATAGTTGAAACTATTGTAGAGGGAGGCTTAAATCTAAACCCATCCCTACAATAGTTTGATACTCTCTTATATAGTTCTCCACTTTAGCAACAAGAGTTATTTCTGCACAACTAATACTGAACATTTAGCACGGTGAATTACATAACTACTCACACTACCTATAACCAGTTCGCTAAAAACAGAATGTCCTCTACGACCCATAACTATTAGTTCAGCACCCCACTCCTCGGCAACTTTACATATTTGCTTGCCTGGTACACCTTCAGCTTGGATAAATTCTGTACTTACGTCTGCTGTCGTAGCTTCGTTAGCCCGTGACTGTAACATTTCTAGACATTGTTTTTCAAAATCTTCCCATTTTTGTCGATATTTTGCAATCAATTCTTTGTTAAATTCCCTAGAAACTACTCCAAAGCTAATGGGACTGTCTTCTTCTTCTGGAGATAAAACGTGCAATAGTTTTAAGTGGGAATTGTTGAGTTTTGCTAAGTTTAAAGCAGTGGCAAAAACCCGATCGCCTACTGTCGATGTGTCCATTGCTGCTAGAATTTTTTGATACATAATTTGCTAAAAAGTTAATTATTTTGGCTGATACTAATTATTGTATCCAAATTATCAGAAAAAAATCTATATTTTAGAGATAGTTTAAATAAAAGTATTACCTTAATTTACATCTCAATTGATAAGCATTCAGCTATCAGCGATTAGCCGTCCGTAATAAAAATTAACGACAAATAGATACGGTCTGTTCAGCAATTAATAATTTTCATCTCGGCGACAGCCGAAACAATTACCTTTACTGTAATATAAGGATTGACGCAAAAGGGAAAAATTTTTCTTTTCTCTTGGTTGATTGGATATGGCGTGCCCTTCGAGACCAGAGGGAAGGGAAACCTGCTCTTGCAGAGCCAATCCCCAATTTAAGTTGGCAAGCCACCAAATTGTGGAGTTATGCGGCAGTAAAACAACCGCCTTTTTTCCTTGAAAGGGGTAGCTTTGAACCTGAATTATTTAATTATTAATTATTTGGTCAACTATGTGCTTTTACTAATATTTTTAATTAAGTAGGTAGGCACGAAAAAAACTAACTATGTAACAAAAAGTAAAGTAGCTCTAAAAGCTCTTCCCTTCTGCCTTCATATAACAATAAATTTTAACGCCTACCTACTAGACATCTGGTGAAAATCAAAAATAAAATCAATTCTTATCCATAAATTATCAATTACTTCTCCCTGTTCCCTGTTCCCTGTTCCCTCTTTTCTAGAGAGGTCTACTTATTATTATTCAGACTACATCTGGCTATCAGCTAATGGCTGATAACTGACAGCTAAATACTTACAATAGGAGTAGGTGTACTGCCGGACAAAATATATACTCCTTATATCTTGAAAAAATTTATTTATATATCTCTTAATCTTCATAAAATAATGTTTTAGTCGATTCATATTGTACTCCTAATTTTTCATAACTTACTAACTTTTACTTCGGCCTCAATATTCCATAAATTGTTATTATAAACTCATACCTTCAGCAATTATTCATTACTAAATATCAATGAATAATTGCTGATTACTAACTAAAAAAAAGCTAATCCTGTACAACATGAACAGAACAATGAGCACGGTGGATAACATAATTACTGACACTACCCAATACCAATTCACTAAAAACTGAATGTCCACGACGTCCCATAACAATTAAATCAGCACTCCATTCTTGGGCTAGTTTACAGATTTCCCGACCAGGATTACCTCTGACTTGGGTAAATTCTGTTTGAAAGCCAGCATCTTTTGCTGCACTTGCTTTTGATTGCAACATTTGTAAACATTCTTTCTCAAACTTTTCCCAAAGCTGATGATATTCTTTCATCATCTCTGGATCGTAACCAATATTCATTGGCCAAAAGCTGATAGGACTTTCTTCTGCTTCCTCCGAGAGAATATGAACTAACATCAGATTTGAGTTACCAATTTTTGCTAACTTTAGAGCTGTATCAAAGACGCGATCGCCAATGGCAGATGTATCGATGGCAACTAAAATTTTTTCATACATAAATTTTTACTCCCAAATTTTTTTTTAAATATCTACATCTATTTTTATTGTATAAAATTACTCAAGTTATCTAACAATTAATAAGTCAAACATTATGAATCTTAATATCTTACCCGGTAATAGTTTTCCTATTGGCGCCACTGTCTGTCAAGACCCCGAAGGAGTAAATTTTTCTATCTACTCCAAAAATGCTACGGCAATAGAATTACTACTATTTGATGAACCATTAGCAGCTAAACCAGAGCGAGTAATTTTACTGGACCCAAAACAACACAGAACTCATCATTACTGGCACATTTTTATTTCTGGTATTGGAGCGGGACAAATATATGCTTATCGAGTCTATGGACCTTTTAACCCAGAAAAAGGTCATCGGTTTAATGGTACAAAAGTTTTACTTGACCCTTATGCTAGAGTAGTAGTGGGACAAGAAAAGTATAGTCGTGAAGCTGCGACGGGTTATGGTGATAACTGTGCTTACGCTCTCAAAGGAGTAGTAGCTGACCCAACTACTTATGATTGGGAAGACGACAAACCTCTGGAGACTCCCTACCCTACTACAGTTATCTATGAGATGCACGTTGGTGGATTTACTCGTAATCCTAATTCTGGCGTTGCTCCTGAAAAACGGGGTACTTTTGCTGGGTTAATAGAAAAAATTCCTTATCTCAAGGAATTGGGAATTACTGCGGTGGAATTATTACCCGTACAACAATTTGATGAACAAGATGTGCGGGAACCCCTAATTAACTATTGGGGTTATAGTCCGATCGCCTTTTTTGCTCCTCACCACAATTATAGTTCTCGCCAAGATATTTTTGGAGCGATGGATGAGTTCCGAGATATGGTTAAAGCTTTGCATAGAGCAGGAATAGAAGTAATTTTGGATGTGGTGTTTAATCATACTGCGGAGGGTAATGAAAACGGACCGACTGTTTCTTTCCGAGGATTGGAAAATTCGGCTTATTACATTTTGGAAGCGGATGATTCTAGTGGCTACACTAACTATAGTGGTTGTGGCAATACTTTCAATACTAATAATCCTTTTGTACATCGCTTAATTGTTGACTGTCTTTGTTACTGGGTTAGGGAAATGCACGTTGATGGGTTCCGGTTTGACTTGGCATCTGTTATGTCTCGGAGTGTAACAGGCGACCCTTTGGAAGATCCTCCTGTTTTGTGGGCAATTGAGTCTGACCCGGTTTTGGCAGGAACAAAAATTATTGCCGAAGCTTGGGATGCAGCAGGACTTTATCAGGTGGGTTCGTTTATTGGCGATCGCTTTGCTGAATGGAACGGACATTATCGTGATGATGTTCGTCAGTTTGTCAAAAGTGATCCTAAGATAGTTGATAAGTTAGCAGCAAGAATTATGGGTAGTCCTGATATTTATCCTCAACCAGATCGGGAACCAAATCATAGTATTAATTTTATTACTTGCCATGATGGTTTTACTATGAATGATTTAGTTTCTTATAATGAAAAACATAATGAAGCAAATTGTGAGGATAACCGGGATGGAGCTAATCATAATTTTAGTTGGAATTGTGGAGTTGAAGGAGTTGCAGATAAACGGGAAATTGAAGTATTAAGGCTGCGACAAATTAAGAATTTTTTCACTGTATTGTTTTTTTCCCAGGGTACGCCAATGATTTTGATGGGAGATGAAGTCAGGCGAACTCAATTGGGTAATAATAATGGTTATTGTCAGAATAATGAACTTAGTTGGTTTGATTGGAGTCAAATTGAGAAACAAACCGATCTATTACGATTTGTCAAAGGGATTATTAATTTCACCCAAGAGTTAGAAATTATGCGGGTCGATCGGGTTTTAGCTACTGTGGGAGCGGATACGCCAGAGTTATATCTTGAAGAGATTAAAGCAGAGTTATCTTTAGCGATCAAAGAAGAAGAAATTGACCCGAATAAAGTACCTAATATTAGTTGGCATGGAGTACATTTTGCTAAACCTGATTGGTGGAAAGATTCTCGTACTTTAGCTTTTAGTTTAAGGCATCCAGGGCTACTTTCTGCCATCTCCTATGAGGAGAAAGAAGGTGAATATTTTCATATTATGTTGAATGCTTATTGGAAACCTCTAATGTTTGAGTTACCACCTTTGGAAAGAGGAGAAAATTGGTATTTAATTGTTAATACTGCTTTTTCTTCTCCTAGAGATTTTAATGATTTAGATACAGCTACAAAAGTTATTGGTGTTAGGTATCGGGTTGAGGCTCGCGCTGCTGTTGTTTTAATGGCAAAAAAAGTTGGTTAGTAAGCATTTCCTGCGGAATATGGAGCTAATACCCATCAGTTAGTCTCATGGGTCGTAACTTGGTTATTAGCTATGAGCTATTGACTCATTGTCTTTCTGAATTTAATCAGATCTTCCCATGGGCAAATCTCTTGTTGAAAATTTGTAGAGGTTAAACTAACCTTAATTTTAATTTTTTTTATACCAATTCATTAAGTATAAATTTAGCTATTTCAGTCAGTTTTGTTGATTAAAATTAGGTTAATAAAAGGTTATAATATAACTATACAATTTATGCAAAACTAATGAAAAAAATATATAGAATAGTAGACTGTCAGAGAAAAAATCTACCCTAATTTGACAATTAATTATTATGTCTATACTTCATCGGACTAAAATTGTGGCAACTATTGGCCCTGCCAGTAATTCTCCAGAAATAATTAAACAATTAATTGAAGCAGGTCTCAATGTAGCAAGACTAAATTTTTCCCACGGTAGCTATGAAGACCATGCTCACACAGTTTCTCTGTTGCGTTCCATATCTAAAGAATTGGATACTCCTATTACTATTTTACAAGACCTCCAAGGGCCAAAAATTAGAGTAGGTCAACTCTCGGATGGTGCAATAACATTAGAAGAAGGAGCACAACTAACTTTAGTACCATTAGCTGATGATATTCATCAACCAGGAATAGTTGGTATTGACTACCCCTATTTGGCAGAGGAAGCAAAACCAGGGACTCAGGTATTATTAGATGATGGGTTATTGGAATTACAAGTTGAGTCAGTTGAGGGAAATACTGTAATTTGCCAGGTAATTACAGGTGGTTTGCTCAAAAGTCGTAAAGGAGTGAATTTACCAAGTTTGAATTTGCTTTTGCCTTCGATGACAGAAAAAGATAAAAAAGATTTAGAATTTGGTTTGTCTCAGGGGGTAGACTGGATATCATTGAGTTTTGTCCGTAGTGCTGAAGATATTGTGTCTCTAAAATCAATTTTGAAAGAAAAAAGTGCAGATGTTCCAGTGATGGCAAAAATCGAAAAGCCACAAGCGATCGCTAACTTAGAAGCTATTGTAGCAGAATGCGATGGTATAATGGTAGCAAGGGGAGATCTGGGAGTAGAAATGAGTCCGGAGAAGGTCCCGATGTTGCAAAAACAGATTATTCGGATGTGCAATAAAAAAGGTATTCCGGTAATTACAGCTACCCAGATGTTGGAAAGTATGATTCATGAACCCCGACCTACTCGTGCTGAAGCAAGTGATGTGGCAAATGCTATTGTTGATGGTACTGATGCAGTAATGCTGTCTGGAGAGTCGGCGGTTGGTAAGTATCCGGTTAAGGCGGTAGAAATGATGGCGCGTATCGCTGCTGATGTGGAGAAGGATACAGAGTTTGTTAATTATCCACCAGCAGAAACGGATGAAACTCACGCTCTGAGTGAAGCACTCAATACTATTGATAAGATTCTACCTTTACGTTGTATTGCTGCTTTTACCAGTTCTGGTTATACTGCACGTTTAGCTGCTAGCGAACGTCCAAAAGCTTTTGTAATAGCCTTTACTCCAAATGAAAAAGTTTATCATCGTTTAAATTTGATTTGGGGAGTGAAACCAATACTACTGAATGAAGAAGTTGAGTCTTTTGAAGATTTAACAGCACAAGCTCAGAATTATTTATTGAAAATGAATTTAGCTGCACCAGGAGAGAAAATTTTGATTGTAGGTGGTATTCCTACTAAGCATACACGGGGTACTAATTTCTTAAAGATTCATACTATTAGTTAATAGTTCATAAATAGTTGGTTATAAATGAGGATGATAGGACTGTTATGGGTACTTTCAGATTTTTCACTGCTAAAATAGCTCCAAACCCACTATTAGCAAGTGAAATACCTTAAATGCTAAAAATACCTGAAACCTAGATATATCAATAAAAGAGTTGATTTAAGGTAAAAACATTACTTTATAAGGTTTTTACCTAATTTTTTCTAAAATCCCGCTAAAAAAATATTCAAAATTCCTATAACAACCTGCGGAATCTAGGTTGTATTATGGTCAATTAGCAGTGGTTTTCCTGTCACTTCAGCCATACATAATTTGTGCCAGATATTGGAGAAATATCAGAAAACTTGTGAGGAACTTCCGGTTCATCGTAGTTTAATTGCAGAGGCTAAAAAACTTACCAAAACAGGAGAAAAAGAAGATATAAAAACAGCAATTTCTATCTTAAAACACACCCAAGAATTGGAACCGGAAATTGACCTCTATCCTGATACAGAAACTATAGAAAAAGACCCGGAAGTTGTGGCGAATAAGTTTGTTGCTATTGGCAAAGTAGAAGAGGGGAAAAATTTAGCAAAAAAGGGAAAAATAGAAGAGGCAATTAGTCTTTATGATGCAGCACAAAAATTAGATTCTGATATAGAAATAGCTGCTAATGATTGGAGAGAATTATGTTATTTTTGCAGCTTAAATAATCAGGTTCAAGATGTGATGTTTGCCTGTGAAAATGCAGTTAAATTGAGTCCTGATAATGGTGTAATTCGGCGTATTTATGGTTTAGCGAAGGCATTAACTGGGGATTATCAGGGGGCGATTGAGAATTTTCAAGTATATGTAGATTCGATGGGAGATGAGGAGGAAAAGGTAAAAGTTGAAGGTTGGATAGAGACTTTGAAAAAGGGAGAAAATCCGATTACTTCCGAGGTATTGGAGGAGTTGAAAAATTAGGTTCGTAGTAAAGCTCTAGCCCCAATTATTGGTTTCGGGCTGAGAGCAATACTACGAGCAAATATTCGTAGATAGAGACTTTGAAAAAGGGAGAAAATCCGATTACTTCCGAGGTATTGGAGGAGTTGAAAAATTAGGTTCGTAGTAAAGCTCTAGCCCCAATTATTGGTTTCGGGCTGAGAGCAATACTACGAGCAAATATTTGTATATTTCAAAAATATAGTTCACGTTGGCTATTTACACAATCTTGAAGGCATAAATCAATTAATTGTTGATAGGAAATTCCTTTTTATTGTGCTTTTTTCTCAAAATATTCTATTACTTCAATCTCTAAAGATCAACTTACTTGTTGCTTGAGTTTTTTGGCATAAGGATTAGGACGACTTTTCATTTTAGTTAGGTCATATTCTGGTTTCATAGTTTTATCCTCCATACATTTGACTTTCTTTTTTAGTTGCTTTGTGGGCAGAAATAATTCTGATTACAGATTCTTGTTCTCGATAACATTGATAATTGATAATTAGAGAAAGTTTTCATTATCCATTATCCATTATCCATTGTTAAAGAGGTAATTATCCATTATTCATTATCCATTATCCATTAATGAACTACATCAATACAGTTTGTTCAGTATTATCAGTCTCAGTTTTATTTACTTGAAAGCTATCAGCATCATTTAATTCTCTCTCTACCCGTCGCAACTCTGGAGTACGATAAGCAACTAATACTGCTCCCATATTCAATAAACCCATCAATACAAATAACAAAGCTATTCCTCTGCCATCTCCTACTCCGATTATTTTGCCCACACTACTGGCCAACATTCCATTTTCACTCATCAAAGGTTTAAACATAAACTCTACTAAAGGCGCTGCACTTAGATGGGTAGTTACTAACAAAAACTTTTCCATCATATTCTGCAAAGCAAAAACTCGCCCTTGTAAATTTTGAGGTACTTTTTTCTGCCAAATAGTATGATTCAAGCTAACAACAATTGCCCTGGAAAATAAATAACCAAAACCGCCAATTGCAGCTAAAATTACAGCAGGTTTTAATCCTCCCAGACATAGACATAATCCCTGGATAAATACAAAAACTAAAATAGCTTCTATTCTTCGTTTAGAACATCCCCATAAACTTACTATGACACTGCCTAATAACATTCCAATGCCACTAAAAGACATGACTATTCCTAATTCTTTTTCCGAGGCAAAACTTAAAATCATTGGCAAGAATAAAACTTGCAATACCCCTGCACTTAAATAGATAACTCCAAAGAATATTGTCAACTTGCGCAAACCAGAACGGACTACTACATAATTCCACCCTGAAACAACTTCCTGCCATAACTCTTCAACACTTACTCTCCGTCTAATATTTGTCTGCTGCCTTCTTGGGAATTTAACAATTAACAGAGTGAAAAATGCTAGTAGATAGGTACTAAAGTCTATTAATAATATGCCGTGAAGGTGAATTTTGATTATCAATAATCCAGCTATACTTGGCCCAAGAATTCTTGCTGTTGCTATTGCTCCTTGTACCATGCCATTCGCCCGACTCAAGTGTTGCGGAGGTACAAGTTGAGAGATTGCAGATATATAAGCTGGCCATTGAAAAGCGTTACAGACCGAACTAATACCCACTGCTACATAGATATGCCAAACTTGCAATTGTCCAGAGAAGACTAGGAACATTATTCCTAATGCTGTTACCCCAGTAATTGAGTCACTGACAATCATTACCCGACGACGACTCCAGCGATCTACCATTGCACCAGCAAATGGTGAAATAAAGATACTAGGTAGATGAATGAATAAAGACAATAAAGCATAATGGGTAATTGAACCTGTTGTTTGATATACCCATACTGCTAGAGCAAATTCACTCAGACTAGAACCTAATAGAGAAAAAACTTGACCCAACCATATAAATACGAATGTTTGCATAACTTTGAGTTGCTAGATGAATCAAAATAGAGTCGAATGGCATTTATTGAGTTTGCTTAATAATACTTATTATATTATAACTTGAGTATGGTGATTTTAAAATACTCAGTATGTATTAATCCAGGTATATATTAAGCTCTAATAGTTTTGTTTTGTCTCTTGAACTTATTGAGAAATGCTATGGCTATTAAACAATTTCATTTTTCCCATATCGAATTAATTTTCTAGTAGTTATTTAGTAAATTTACCCTGTTAAATTAGTCACTATAAAATTGTAAAAAATTCAACCATCAGCTATAAGTTATTAACTCATTATCACAGGAAGGATAAATTAGTCTCCAACGAGAATTAAAACTTATGTTTGTGCAGCATTCCGCAGGAAAGAAAAAGGTCATCACCTAACCTTAGTTATTTCTTGATTCTTTCAAAAGCTGTTTGCGTAGCATTCCGCAAAAAATGCCAACTAGTTAAATGTTTACATAAAATTAATAACCGAAAATCCTCGGTTGGTTTTGGTTATTTACCTAAAAGTATCTCTATTTACTGTAACTGTATCTTCTGGAAATGACTCAAAGATTAGATTGTCTTAATATTTTTATAATTTATTTTTATCAAATATTTTCTCCAATGCTATTCCTGAAAGGAACCTAAGAAATATTGTTGCAAACTACACAAAAAAATTAGATAAAATTGATAAATATTTACTACAAATAGCTAGGGGACTTTTTAGGAGTCAGGAGTCAGGAGTCAGAATGAATAGCTTCTATACTATTTATCAATTCATAACTTATCTTATTAGTCAAAGGAACATCTCCTTTCATTAATGGATAATGGATAATTACCTCGGGTTTTAACCGTAACAGAATTGAATATAAGGAAAGATCCTAGCACTTTTCTCGGATTGGTGATTGGATATGGCGTTAGCGTTAGCGAAGCTCCTCTGAAAGAGGCAGCGGCTCTGCAAGAGCGGGAGACCTCGCCATCCCATCCTACGGAATTCTCCGCAAACGACCGCTTTTTTCCCTTGAAAGGGGAGGCTTTAAAGGGTGAATTATTTAATTATTAATTATTAATTATTAATTATTAATTATTAATTATTCAGTAAAGTATGCATGAGCGCCATTATTATTCGTAACATTCTTTTTTCAAAATAGTATTAGATAAAATCACAGAAAGCAGCGAATAAGGAATCAGCAAATACACAATTATTTGTCATTTATTTTTTTTTAAGGGAATAAGGAATTAAGTTTTGAGTATAATTTGTTCTTGCCAAATTTTAACTAAGTTAGCTACTGCATTATCCCAACTATATTTGACAATAACTTCTCTGGCTTTAATACCCATTTCTTTTCGTAAATTACTATCTTCAATTAAAAGCTTCAATTTCTTACAAAAACTTTCCTGATTTCCTGGAGTAAATAATAAACCATTCCAACCATCTTGAATATTCTCTGTGACTCCTCCTGCTTGAGGAGCAACTACTGGAATACCTGCGGCAAACGCTTCTAATACAGTTAAACCTCTGGTTTCTTTTTCTGAAGCTGTGACATGAAAATCGCTATTTTTCAAAATATTAGGTACATTCTCAGGAGGTATTCTACCTAATAGATAAACTTTATTTGTTACTGTAGCTAATCTGTTTGATATTTCATCGCGCATCGGACCATCACCAACAATGATTATGGCAACATTTTCTAGATTTACTAATTGCTGAAGTTTCACAAAAGCATCTAAGGTAAATTTCCAACCCTTATCTTCCGTTAGTCTACCTAAAAATACTATTTTTACTTTGTTAGCTAAATTAGGGATTTGATAATTTGATTCCCAAAAATTAGCTGTTATTCTTGCTGACTGAAATTTTTCCACGTCAAAACCATGAAAATTGGTATACTTAACATTCTTGATACCCATATTCACAATTTTTTGATAGGTAACACTGCTAGAAACTAGGGTTAAATCATATTGATTGTAAATAGAGACAAAACTTTTTTCAAAGATTAACTGCAACATCAAGTTAATCCCTTTTGGCAAAGGTAAAAAATCTTCAAAATATTCTAAAAAGTTAGTTCGGAAGGTACAAACGCAGGGAATTTTATTTTGTTGAGCAAATTTTATGCCAGCCAAACGAAAAAAAGCAAAAAATAATCTTTCTGGTTCATCTACATGAATAATTTCTGGCTGAAATTTTTCTAATTCTCGCCGGACTATTTTATAAGTGTTAAATCCTACATTTCTTTCAAAATCTAGAAATGGTGTACTAGGTAAATTAATGACTTGAATTCCAGGAAAAATATTACCTGTATAATCTTTCCAATTTGGATATAAATTAGCTAGCGGACTATAGTCAGGACAAAATAATAACACTTGATGTCCGAATTGACTTAGTTTTTGAACTCGGTAATAACCACTGACGGTTACTCCATCTAATACGGGTAAAAATCCAGAGGTAATAATGGCAATTTTCATAAATTAAGCAAGAAGGCAAGAAAGCTGAATCTGAAGCTCAGGAATTATACCGTTTCACGATTTATTTTCTTTTCTACAACCTGAGCGTTCGCGTTTCATGTGCGTAGCAAAGCGGAACGGAGTTCTATTGCTGAGAAACTATTTTTAGTTGAATAAAAAATCATGTATATGGGCGAACAACCCCACATAGTTTTTATGATATCAGAATTTTTGTGGGGATGCAACTGAAACTAGACAGTGCGAAGTTCTTTGAATAACTATTGCTAGCTAAGGCTTTCAGCAACTCAAGCTTAGAAACTATCCATTCATACCTGTAGGTGCTGTAAGCCCTTTCCAGTAAGACTTTCAGTCAGATAAGCAAATCGTTTTTTAGAAGAACTTTGTACTCTCCAGAACTGAAAATCCTTCTATTTTTTTCTGGAGCTTCACAGAATGAAAATGTTGCTGGTTTTCCACTAAGGAGTGATGGATGGAACAGGGCAAACGCATCTAAATTCTGGAGCCTTCTGCCGTTAAGCTTCAGAGAATTAATGAGTATAAATGCTCACAAGCTTGACATCCTTGCCCTGTCAGAACTTCAAAATAAGATGCGTTTGCCCTGATGGATGGAAAGATTTGATGATGAGAAAAACAAGCATATATATTTAATTAGCCCTCAACCAAGCGCTGTCTATATTAATTTGAGCCAACTAAGTAGAGGCGCATTGACAACGCCTTTAAGAGTTCGATTTTGGACTGCTTAAGAATCCCCGTCTCGCGATTAGCGGAGAGTGTCAATTAGACTAGGCTATATTCATCGTTACAAACGATCGCTTTTAACAACAACAATACCTGGTCTGGTACGGGGGATAAGGATGGTGGAGGATACTTAAAATTTTCCGTTTTCCGACTCATTAATAGTTATAATGCTTGACTAAACTTTTCTCGATCATTGCAATTTTCTGAAAGATATTGACTAATACCATTTCTCCATGAAGTTGCGCTTAATAAAAGATAACAACTATGAGTAAATTTCAGGCCTGGGTAAGAATTATTAAGCGCATTGTTACAGAGAAATAGTATTAGTTCTGTATTGCTTATTTGTGAAATGGTGGATTACATTTGCGACTTCCCGGTTTACAAAAGTTGAAAAATCAGTAGAGTGCCTGAGGCGCTTTATTTCAAAAAATAGATAATTTGCCAAAATTTTTAGCCGTAACTCACCGCACTTATAACTTAAGAATAGTTTGGTTTCTTTTTGCCGATAGATGGTGGATTACATTTCACGCTTCCGACTCTAAAAAAGTTGAAAAATCAGTAGAGTGCCTGAGGCGCTTTATTTCAAAAAATAGATAATTTGCCAAAATTTTTAGCTGTAATACCATTTCTCAAAAACTTTTCTACACTTTCTTGAGTAGGGTAGTAAGGGAGTGGGGGAGTGGGGGAGAGAAGTAAACATAATAATAATTAACATTAACTAGCTAATAATTAGGGAATAAGTTATTTTACCGATGTTAATTATTTTATAACTGAAGTGTCATCTAAGTATAGCATTACTTTTGGTAATTGGTATAACTCACCGCACTTATGACTTAAGAATAGTTTGGTTTCTTTTGTGCTTCTTGAACATCTCGAATTTTGTAAGCATTCAGCAGTCAGCCATCAGCTATCAGCTTCCGAGATACATCTACATTTCCCACCACACAATTTTATGAGTTGAAAACTCAAACTTGTGGTTTTTGTGCTTCAATTCTCTTATCAAAACTTTTAATTATCAATCTCAGCTTCTTTGATAGAAAATTTAAAAGATTGTCAGCAACTTATGACAAAACATCGCCAAAAATATCTAAACTAGTCAACATAGTTTCAATGCTTTCAGCCTTCTTTCCAAATTCTGTGATACTATTATTTAATGTATAATCTATAGCTATTTTATTGCCTAATAAAATTTTAAAGCCCGAAATACCTATAATTCCATTCTTTAAACCAGCGATCGCTTCATTTTCATTTAGGGATGACGATCTAATTTTTCTAACTTCCTCTAACAGTGGTTTGACCTAACTACAACTATATGGTAATCATTAAAAACTTACCAATAGAATTGAAAAAATCCTCAAATGGCTAAATACTCAACCATACTAGATATCCTAAACCATCGCTCCCAAAATCTTCCCGACCAAATTGCCTATAAATTTTTGCCCGATGGAAAAACCGAGTCTGGTAGCTTAACCTATCAACAACTAAATACCCAAGTCCGAGCGATCGCTGCCCACCTCCAATCATTCATCACTCCAGGAGACCGAATATTAGTCGTTTATCCCTACACTGCCGGACTAGAATTTATCGCCAGTTTCTTTGGTTGTATCTGTGCAGGAGCGATCGCCGTCACGAGTAACCCTCCCCTCAACACCGACGCTATAGCCAAACTCCAAGAAAGAGTCGAATCCTCCGAACCAAAAGCCATTCTCACCACAGAATCTTTTTTACGGGAAATTCAAGAAAAATTAGCCAAAAATCCAGACTTAGCTCCTAAACTCAAGCATTTACCCTGGATAGCAACAGATAAAATTTTATTCTCTGAAGCACCCAAATGGAGAGAACCAAAAATAGATCCAGACACCCTCGCCTTTTTCCAATACACCTCTGGTTCCACAGGCAAACCAAAAGGAGTAATGGTAACTCATGGCAACATCCTACATAATTCAGAAATTATTTATCAGTCTTTTGAACATTCCCCGGAAAGTCAAGGCGTAATTTGGCTACCCATGTTCCACGACATGGGATTAATAGGCGGAGTAATACAACCTCTCTATGGAGGTTTTCCAGTCACCCTCATGTCACCCGTAGCTCTAATTCAAAAACCCATACGTTGGTTAGAAGCTATTTCTCAATACAAAGCAACAACCAGTGGCGGACCCAACTTTGCTTATGACTTAGTTTCTCGTCAAGTAACCCCAGAACAACTAAAAAATTTAGACTTAAGTAGTTGGAGCGTCGCATTTTCTGGAGCTGAACCTGTACGAGCTGCAACTTTAGAAAGATTTGCCAAGACTTTTGCACCTTGTGGATTTCGGCAAGAAGCTTTTTATCCTTGTTATGGAATGGCAGAAACTACTCTATTTATTAGTGGGGGAACAAAAACAAAAGCTCCAGTTATTAAATATGTAGATGGTGAAGCTTTAGCAGAAAATCGAGTTTTGGTTGGTGGAGAGAAAAGTAGGGCGGTGGTTAGTTGTGGTTGGGGTTGGTTGGGTGATGAAATTGTAATAGTCGATCCAGAATCTTTGACTAGACGTTCAGACGGAGAAGTAGGAGAAATTTGGGTATCGGGTGCTGGTGTGGGTAAGGGTTATTGGAAGCAACGCTCGGAAACGGAACGAACTTTTAATGCTTTTTTAGCAGATAAGGGACCTTTTTTACGGACGGGAGATTTAGGATTTTTACAGGATGGGGAATTATTTATTACTGGTCGAATTAAAGATGTAATGATTTTGTGGGGTCGGTATCGTTATCCTCAAGATATTGAGTTGACCGTGGAAAGATGTCATCCAGCTTTGAGGTCTGGTTGTGGGGCGGCTTTTTCTGTAGAGGCAGAAGATGATGAACGTTTAATAATTGTTCAGGAAGTGGAGCGTAGTTATTTACGGAAGTTGAATGTTGAGGAAATAGTGGGAGCTATTCGCCAAGGAGTTGCTGAGGAACATACAGTGGAAGTTTATTCTATTAATTTGTTGAAGACTGGTAGTATTTCAAAAACTACCAGTGGTAAGATTCAGCGTCGGTTATGTCGCAGTCAATTTTTGGAGGGTACTCTGAATTTAGTAGGTCAATGGCAGTTTCAAACTGAAAAGGGTCGTGTATCTGAATTGGCAGGTAAAGTGTTAAGCGCAAGTCAGAATCCAAAAAGCAAAAGTTAAAATAAGAAGGAACAAGGAAGAAGGAAAAAGGAAAAAAGCAGAAGGCAGAAGGGAAGTAGATCGGTCTAATAGCTCAATACAATTCAATTAAGGTTTTTTTGCAGTTGTGTAATCTTAATAGCTAGGGTTTGCTGATTAAATCTGAAACTATTGATAGATAAAAGCTAAATCCTTTTTTAGCCTGAAAAAAGTGCCTGGTGCATGAGTATAAGAATTTGAAAAAGTTAGTATAAAAGGCAAAATAATTGCATAAAAATAAAGGCACAATTCTTCCTAGCAACTCCTCTATAATTCTCCCTTTTTCCTAACTACTCTCTATTTCCCTGCTCCCCCACCTCCCTGCTACCCTACTCCTCTACTCTTTAAAAAGACTTTTTCAGCAAACCCTAGCTACTTTAATAATTTCATACCTTATGAGTTTTGCTTTGATCTAAACCGTATTGGTTTCTAACTGAGTTTTTGCTACAGAACGGACTTTCCTCCCACAACTTTATGAACTATTTGGAAAAGGTGAAAAAATTCGCTACTTTTGCCAAGATGAAAACCTCGCGCGGATTAAAAACAATTCCTAGTAAAAGGATAACTCTAAAGGGAGTAAAGCCATTAGGATCTACCCAGTGACAACGAAAAAATTTTGGTAGTGCTAAAAAGGAAAGGAGAGAGGAAAATATAGGGTAACAGTAGTAGAGAGGTGCATTTTAATGTCAGACCCCAAGCGACCCTCTATATGCTGGTCTCCAATCTCCCCTTGATCAGAAAAAATTTTCACGCTCCGTGTCAATCCAATCTGTAAGAATGAGAGGTAATTATCCATTATCCATTATCAATTAATGAATGACATCTGTCTGCAACAAACCCGGTTTCTTATAACACACTCCTTAGATTTCATAGCTCGATTCACGAACGCCTTTTTTTGATAGCTAAGAAAAAATTGGAGATGACAATTACTGATGATACAGCGGATTCCAGGTTTATGAGGTACAGTGGCACTAAATTTTTAAATAGTTTTTGAAGTATTGAATAAAGTTTTCATGTCTTTAATCAAATATACTAAAATCACTGTACTACACTTAAATGGAATAGGCTGTAAATCTGAGACTAGGAAATGTTTTTCCAACTGTTCCCTGTTCCCTGCTATACATGAACGAAGGATATTTCAACCCCTCCTAAACCATCTGCTGCAACAGTTGCCTAGTATCTTAACCAGAGCGACAAAAAGCTGTTAAAGAAGTTCCTCCACAGGAGACTATCTGTTTGCGAAGCATTCCAGTATGGAAATACTAAAAGCTGATAACTAGTTAAGCTGGCGCAACTTCTTGAGGTTGTTTGTAACTTTTTTGATAATTATTATTCCATTGACCCATAGTTAAGATTTCTCGATTAAATCTATAACCGACATTTCTAACTGTCTGAATTAGACTGGGTTGGCGGGGGTCAATTTCAATTTTTTTCCGCAGGGATAGTACATGAGTATCTATAGTACGAGGATTATCTATAGAATCTGGCCATCCTCTGTGTAGTAATTCTGAACGAGTAAGGGGCATTCCTTGTGCTTGAGCTAGCACATAAAGAAGATTAAATTCTTGTGGAGTTAGATCTATCAGATTACCATTTAAGATAACTCTACGGTGTACCAAATCAATAATCAAATCACCATAATCTAAACTAATGGGTGGAGTACAACTAATAGTTCTGCGACGACGTAGTAGTGCTTCTACCCTTGCCATAAACTCTTGCATACCAAAAGGCTTTGTAAGATAGTCATCTGCTCCTGACTTTAATCCTGCTACAATATCTGCTTCAGTTGTGCGTGAGGATAGCATTAAAATTAAGCACTGTTGCTGTTGCTGAAGCCACTGGCAAAATTCTAGACTATTTCCATCTGGTAGATCGGTTTCGAGAATCACGAGACTTGGGCAATGAGTGTATATTAATTTTTTTGCATGCTCGACATTTGCTGACTGATATACTAAATGCTTTGATTGCTGCAAATGCCAACCAATTAGGGAACGCAGATGGGGATTCCCTTCTATAATTAAAATACAAGCATCTCCCACTTAAATAACTTCCTATATACCTTCCTTTATAATTACTTAATACTAACCTAACATAAATTATTGTTGTATTTTTGTAACATCTGTTACTCTAACCTAAAAATTCTGTGTAGAAAGACTTCTTGAGGAAACTGACCATACCTCTTGGTAAAGAGATTTTTCTAAATTTTATTTCAATTTGATCAAATAATGTTACTAATAAGCTTGAGTGATTTAAAGATTTTACGCATCATCTCTATTTAGAGAGAAAATTAACCCTCAAGTTGGTCACTAAGAAACTAAAATAGCTTCAGTAAGAACAAAAAACAAATAGTCAACGTTTATAAAATTTATAACTAAATGTTGAGAAGTATTACCTTCTGAATTATGACTCCTGAGTGTTTAGTACGATCAATTTGTAGCAAAGTTTGTGCCAATTATTATTTCACATAGAATCATTATTCTATCACATATTTTAGATTTTTTTCAAATCGATATTTTGAGATTTTTGGCTAAGATTAACGGAAAATATAAGAAATATATTGTAGATAGGAGACATACTGTGAATAAATCTATTTCTAACTCTACTATAGATTTGAAAAGCTTCCGGAAATTGTTTTAAAATAGAAGTAGTTAAACATCAGTAGTATAAAAAATGCCCATGTATAAGTGTTTTTGTAATTTGTAATACCAACTTAATAGTTGGTTCAGACTAATCTCAAAAACAAACAGTACAAGTTGCATTAAAAAGAAAATAACATTAACCTAAAAGTAGGTTCCAATAAAAAATATAACCATTAATCCAGAGAAGACAAAGGCAATGTTAACTGACGCTCTAACAATCCGCCACTATCAAAAACTAACCGACGCCCTCGTCGAAATGTGGAATCGTGGTTATCGCTATGAGGAGATGCGTATCTATTTAGATGGTTACCTAGCATCCTTGAGAATCTCTAAGGCGATCGAACCATTTTTAATTAATAGACTGGAGGAAGAAACGACTCGCTACATATATGACCCTTCAAATTTTGAAATGCCATTACAAACTCAAGCAGAAGTAGATTACTATTAAATTACCGAAAAATTTGGTTTAAAGCCTCGCCCTGGTAGGGCGGCTTTTTGATTGATTAAGTAGGATACATAAGCTATAGTATTCTTGTCGCAGTCGAGCAGTCCGATAGAAAAAACGGACTTGGAGGCAAGCGTCAGACTGGCGTCAAGTTTCGCTGGGTGACATGAAAAGCAGCAGCCAATAAAACCTCAACCCGCCAAGGAGCTATATCTCCGTATCAACCCCATGCCTGACAACCGGGGAGGATGTCAAAAATCTAAGTAGGGTTTGCGTATGGAAAGTATGAGTGGTAGAAGTAGGAGTCAGGAGTCATGAGGACCGAGTCAGGAGAAATGGGGAATTTAGAGGAGGTAGGAGTAAGCATTGTCCCCTAATTTTTCTGTCTTTAAAGTTTGCCCAAAATGCGCTCCTTTTTGAGCGTGAAGAGTTGAAAACCTAACACTTTTTTGGCATCTAAAAAGGCTCAAGTCTTTACCTGTAAATGCTTTGAGAATTAATCAGCAAGCCATAAGTAACTATAATAGTAGACATAAAAAATGAAGGGCATTATGACATACCCTTCATTTTTTATCGTTTTAAAAAAGTTGAGATTTCTAGGAAGCTGAAGCAACTGCTAGCTTTTGCTCTAGCTCTTCTTTTTTGTTATTGTACATTTCAATCATCACATCAGAGCCTCCAAGGAATTCTCCATCGACATAAACCTGGGGAATTGTAGGCCAATTAGAATATTCCTTAATGCCTTGACGAATTTCTGGATCTTCTAATACATCGAAAGTTTCATAGTTCACTCCTAAAATATTCAATATTTGAACCACATTATTAGAGAAACCACACTGAGGCATCAACTTATTACCCTTCATAAAAATCATAATTTTATTTTTAGTAACTAAGTCATCGATTTTTGCTTTTAATTCTGGAGCTAGAGTCATGTTTATTTCCTTAGTAGATGGTCTTGACATCCTCCCGACGCTGCTCTCAGGAGACAGGGCGGGATTCCCTAATATCACTAATAGGGGCTTTCTGCTTCATAGCATTTGCCTTCCGGGACTTACTCCCTTCTGGTCTTACAGTCCCTCCACAGACTGACACTGCCTGCCCGGCAGCCAAGATATTTATACTTGCGTTGATGTCGCGGTCGTGGTGAGCTGTGCACTCAGGACAATCCCACTCCCTAATATGTAGAGGTAATTTCTCTACTACATACCCAAAGTTAGAACAACGCTTGGAACTGGGGAAATATCTATCAATCTTGATTAGTTCCCGGCCGTACCATTCTGCTTTGTATTCTAATTGGCTAACTAATTCAGACCAGTTAGCATCACTTATTGCCCAGGCTAACTTGTGATTCTTGACTATGTAAACTCGCAACATTGATTGGTTTTCCCATCTCTGAGCTCCCCTACGGGAGAGCGCGGGTCTTCAACCAACATTGAGATAAAAGCTTTCAATATTCACCATTTAGCTAACCGTTGTACGAAACTGTAGAAAATTGGTTCTACTTTAACTACTCTCAAGAATAGAGAGTTAGTTTCCTGCTTTAACCAGAACTGTCAGCAACACTCTGTCCACAGGCTAAAAATCGGGCACAACTCGCCCTATATCTAACAAAATTTGAAATTAATCGATTTGACTGCTTTGCTACTCTACTCCGCTATTTTCAGGAAATTTAACACTGGTGGATGTACCCAGTCACCTTGTCACAGGTATCCTACTAGATGCGAGTTTTGTTCAGGTTGTCAAGCCGTTAAGTTTTGAAGCTTGGTTTTTGCTTTTCTACTATTCTATCAAGTTTTCTACAGTTTACGGTTAACAGTTTTCAACCCTAATGTATGGTTGATATGCTTAAGTGATAGTTGATCGCTTTTTGATTATAGATACTATTAATTTGCCTGATGTTTTAGGCCAAATTATGAGAATTAATTAATTATGACTGATGTAGCCAAATAATCCTGTTCGCCTTGTAACCCAAAAGCACAAATTAAGCAGTTTGCCCTGTTGCTTTCCACTCTTCAGGAGTATAGGTTTTCAAAGCTAAAGCATGGATAGCTTCAGAAGCCATAGGTTCTTGTACGGCAGCGTAAACCATTTGATGTTGTTTCACGAGAGTTTTTCCCTCAAACTCAGAGGAAACAACAATGGCTTCTAGGTGGTCGCCACCTCCTGTTAAATCTTGGACTTGTACCTGAGCATCTGGCAACTTAGCTTTAATCATTAACTCAACTTGCTCTAGATTCATAATTCTTCCCCTGGGAAAATACTTACATTGTACATTTTAACTATTTGAGGGGGTTTGGGGGGCAGCTCTGAGTCCCGCGCCATAATCTACGATTTGACCTCGGGATACATGGACTCCCCCAAGCTGATTTGACAAGGGTTGACCGGATAAAATCAGCATTTACTGCAATTGCGTGTTGTGGTATTATCCCAGCTACGATCGCCCTCAACTACACTTATCAAATTTATCCCGACGAAAAACAGGTGGAGTTATTGAATGAATGGCTCGAAACTTTTCATAATGTTTATAACTATGCTCTTCGGGAACTTAGGGATTGGATTGCTTCGAGTGATGCAGGTTTGGGAAAGTTTAGGACTATTTTGTCTTATGTTGGGAAACAACGGGGAGTATATGTTGCTCAAGTAGACCACAAAGGCACTTCCCAAATTTCTCCAAACTGGGGAATTGAGGTCAGAAAGGAACTATCCGATGGGAACTTAGGGATTGGATTGCTTCGAGTGATGCAGGTTTGGGAAAGTTTAGGACTATTTTGTCTTATGTTGGGAAACAACGGGGAGTATATGTTGCTCAAGTAGACCACAAAGGCACTTCCCAAATTTCTCCAAACTGGGGAATTGAGGTCAGAAAGGAACTATCCGATAGATGGCATAGCTGTCTTAAATGCAAATACTCATACCATTTCACAGAATTATGAATGGGCGAATTCTGAATTGAGAAGTTAGATTGGATAGGCTAAAAACTTTGACAAGAGAAAGGTTTGAGGCAATTATTTGACATTTAAAGTTTGAAACTATTTGTCACATCTTTAAAGTGAATTGGTATCAGTAGATAGAGACATAGCTTCAGCACAGGAAATTTGTAACTGAGGCCATGAGCAACTTAGTACCCAGGGACTCTGGGGGAAAGAAATTGGCTGTCAAGTCGGGCTATCGGGGCTATTATGCTTGGATAAGTGGCACAGGGCAGCAATATATAACAGCGATGTTGGAAGCCTGCGTTGTAACTTGTAGAGGTCAGCGTCGGGAAGATGTCACCGGATAATTGGGTCTGAAGCCTCCCCCTGAAAGCTATCCATTACCCATAACTCCTGAAAAGCTTGTGGGGAGAGGGGGAGAAGGGAGCAGGGGAGAAAGGAGAAAGAATCATAGTAGCTAAATAAAACTACTTAAATTATCACAAAAAAATGTATTTTTTCATACATTTATCTCCGAAAAAAGCCGAAGTCAGACTTAATTCATAACTTGTCAATTTTGTCAAATTTTATATTAAGAAATATGTGGGTAATGAATAGCCCTGAAAGGGGGACTTTTGCTAAGATTTTTGTAGCAGAAAATATGCTATGATCTTTAATTAGTTGCCGGGGGGCAAGCCTCCTCCGAAGCAGCTGCGCAATTCAAGTCGCTCCGCGAAACGGAAACTCGCGCGCGGACGCGGAGGAAAGCGTGAGACTAACTCATTGCTTAGCAGCATCTGATGAAATGTCAACCCGTCCTTGAGCTACGGCTCGGTAGGTAATCTCCGCCCCTAACAGCCGGAGAGGATGTCACTTAAGAGACTGGGGTGAGGCAGGAGGTTGGTCATCTCCAGAGGATCTAGGATAGGGAATGTCCACAAACCCTAACTCTAGTAACTGCTGATAAGCTTTTTTTCCCAAATCGCGAGTTGGTTGCTGAGAGCTAATAATTTGAACCAGTAATGGTACTGCTAGTTCGGGTTGATTTTGCGCTCGGTGGACAAGGGCTAACTGATAAGTAGCTTGGTCTCTCATTTGGGCAGTATTCAGGGCTTTAGTCCTTTGGTCATCCGCTAAACGATTATCAATACCAGAAAAACTAGCAGCTAATTGAGTATGGAAATTAGAAAGTTGATTAAATATTTGACGAGCTTCTTGTAGTTTCTGGTTAGCTAAATCATAATTCTCTGAAGCAATGGCATTGTCAGCTTCGTTCATTAAACGTTTTCCCCCCTGAAGACTTAATAGACTATTTTGTGGATCTAAAGGACGAGCATTTTCAGGTTGGGTGGGTTGTATTGGCTGAACTGGAATAGGAGAAGAGTTTTCTGATTCTACAGTCTCCTCAGATTGAGCATTAATTGGTTGTTGTAAAAGTGTGAAAGCTGTCATAATCGTCAGAGTTAAGCCGAATGTAGAGTAAACAAAACGAATAGGTTTAGCAAATACCATGATTATTTTAGTTGGTTTGTATAAATAAAAAACTATTTTTCACATATACTATCATTATTTTAAAAATATATATTTGATAAGTTATACCTATAAAAATGATGGTAGTTGCCACAAGTGCGGTTGAAATTCTGTAAGGGAATTGAGAATTTGATGGGCAGAATGAAATAAGTTTTTATCCATGTCAGGATCGGGTACAACAATGACGGACATTCCTGCAGATAAAGCAGCTTCCATTCCTGCTAAAGAATCTTCAAATACTAAACATTTTGCTGGGGAAACATCTAATCTTTCAGCAGCTATTAAGAAAATATCTGGCGCTGGTTTTCCACATTTGAGATTGGGGTCATCTCCAACAACAATATAATCAAATATTTGAAACCATTCTTGATGATTTTTTGTTTTTAAATTAAATGGTTCGCGTGAAGAACTGGTAGCTACAGCTTGAGGAATTTTATTTTGATATAAATGTTGGGTTAGGCGAAGTGCACCTGGCATTGGTTTTGCTTGAGGAAAACGTTGATATGTGAGAGTATTTCTTTGTTGAAGATAATTTTCGGGAGTGACAGGTAGTTCTAATAGTTCTACAATTTTTCTGGCAGAATCAATAGATTTTCTGCCAGTAATTTTACATTTAGTATGTTTGTCGAAAATTTTGCCGTAACGACTTGTAACTTCTTGGTTGACTTGAGCATGAATTGATTCTGTATCTAGAAGTAAACCGTCTAGGTCGTAGATAATATGGGTGATTTTTGGGAAATTATTCATTTTTTTTAGGCAGTAAGGAGTAGTAATTCTGGTTCAGTAGAAATAGAAAAGAAGAAAAAAAAATGTACCTCATTAACTTAATAAACTCTATACTAAGTAGCTAGACAAAATCAACTATACATTATAGTTTGATAAAGATTACCCAAAGAGCAAAGAAAAAATCAAAACATAACTTAATCGTAAATATACAAATAATTTTGTCTAACTACTTAGCTTTTATTGTCAGTTATAAATTATCAGTACCTCTCGCTAAAACCAGAGGGAATAAAATCGGAAATTTCCTAATCAATTTAAGCAAAATTTATTATTCATAATATTGCCAATATTACTAACAATCATAGTTTGATAAATTATTTGAGTAAAGTATTTTAAATCAGGGGTTTTCATGTCAACAATTTTAGCTTGATCATCCCAAGTTCTTAATTGTACTGCATCTTCTGCATAGGGTTGCTGAATAAATTCCGCTGCAGCATCATTAGAAAATACTCCACCTTGTAATTTTAAACTTCTTTTAGAAGCTGGTGATAAAGTTGCAAAATAGTTAGGTTTTGTTGCACAAAGATAACGTTTAGCTTCAACATGAAGGCGAATTGGTTCTGTTACAGCTTCTCCAAATAAGAGACTGTTTGTAAAATAAGTATTAAGAGAACATGCGAGTGACTAAAATCTAAAAGCGGTAATACTTCAAGAGATTGAAATTTGGTAGGTAGAGAAGTATTCAGTACATATATTCCTAGATTTTTAAGCGACAAATATTTGTCTTGATTTCTTCCTCCTTATTCCCTATTCCCTATTCCCTATTCCCTGTTCCCTGTTCCCTGTTCCCTGTTCCCTGTTCCCTATCTCCTTTTTATATTTCCTTTACAAACAATCTCTAAATGTTTTAAATACTTTATACTACGATATTCATGATGATCGTCAATACCTTTGTTTGCTGCATCCTCTCCTAGGTCGTGAATTAGATGTCCGAAGTCATGAAATAAGGAAGCTACAATTAGTTCATTACTAGCTCTTGCTAGTTCTGCTAAAGTGGCACATTGGAGGGCGTGTTCTAGTTGACTAATAGGTTCTTGACCATATTGATGATGACCTTTGAAGGAGAGAATTTTGAGGATTGTCTGGATATCTGGTTTCATGTTTATTTTGTATTAGGGAGTTATTAAAAAAAATTAGTTCTTAGGAGTTGATTCAGCAGATTTATTGCTAATTTTTTGTGACGGCAAATCAAAATTATACCGTGATTTTTGGATTATTTTTTGCAGTTCATTTAGTGGTGCTATTTCTCCATCAAGTTAAACTTAAGCACCTACACAGAATTATTTACACAACCAATCTTTACAAAGTAAGGATTTCAACTCCTAAAATGTGTAATTTATTTTGTTTACCTGCTTAATAAAAGATAACAGCTATCAGTAAAATTCTGGTCTGGGTAAGAATTATTAAGTGCATTGTTAGAAAGAAACGGTATGGTTTGATTTGAATTGATAATTAATTTAACTATAACGCAACAGTTTTTAGATTTTAGATAAAGCCGGCAGGGTAGCGATCGCCATATTGTAGGTTGATAGTTAATTTAACTATTGCGC
>NZ_JBNHEP010000276.1:0-64 GCF_050015995.1 Dapis brunnea BLCC-M229
GTTGTTGGCAATGTTGCCTGTATCTGTATCTATAGTATTAGCAGTTTCGTTGTTGGCATTAACG
>NZ_JBNHEP010000276.1:164-4028 GCF_050015995.1 Dapis brunnea BLCC-M229
GTGTCTTGGTTGATGGTAGCATCATCTCCGGCATCTTGAGTGATATTGTTGTTGGTAATGTTGCCTGTATCTGTATCTATAGTATTAGCAGTTTCGTTGTTGGCATTAACGCTTGTGTCTTGGTTGATGGTAGCATCATCTCCGGCATCTTGAGTGATATTGTTGTTGGCAATATCGCCTCCGGCCTCTTGATTAAGGTTAGTATCCTCCTCAGCAGTTTGATTAATATCTCCTGTGGTTTGGTCTCCCCCTGATGAAATATCTGTATTCGCGTCTCCTTCTCCTGCTTCTTGAGTAATATCTCCTGTCTCAACGTCTTCTGTTGCTCGTAGCTTTAAAATGCCTATTGTACCCTCAGATTTGATTTCGACATCATAAGTATCTATTGAACCATCTGTTGCTTCAACGTTAATCTCACCTGCGCTCGTTGTACCGATGGAACTCAAATCTCCTGTACCTACTTCTGTTCCGTTGATGACAATACTGCCACTACTTCCATCTGGGGCTTCTGTTGTTACATTGCCTGTGTTTACTTCTGCTTGCTGGCTCTGAATAGTTAGGTCTCCACTTTCTGTCATGCCGTAGGATGATACGTTGGCTAAATTTACGCTGTCTAAAGCGTTGAGTTGTACATCGCCTCCTACTCCTTGCTCTGAATAGGAGTCTATATCTCCTCCAGTAGCATCTATCTCACCTATACCACTCTCTACTGTAATATTGCCTCCCTGTTCCATTCCTTCGGAACGAATGCCTCTAATAGTTATGGTTCCAGGGGATGTCAGGGTGACATTTCCAGCTATTCCTTCTGTGGAAAATGTGTTTAAGTCGTCTTGGACATTGATACTATTCTCACTGCTACTATGAATTGTAATATCTCCACCCTGTTGAGTTCCCTGGGATAGTATGGTATTTACTTCAACGTGGCCTGCTCCTTCGATGTTGACGCTTCCGGCTGTTCCTTGTTCTGAGAATGTTTCTATGGCTTCAGTGGTATAGATTTCTCCCTGTTGGCTAATGATGGTAATATCTCCACCTGTGGTGGGTTTTGTTGTATTGAGTGCGCTGGCTTCTAGTTTGCCTGTGGTTATGTTACTTAGGGCTTCTATGGTGATGTCGCCAGAGCCGTCTGGTGAGCGGGAGTTAATAGTGCCTGCTGTGGTGTCTATTGTGCCGTTGTTGCTCTTGATGCTGATGTCTCCTGCAAAACCTTGGGTGGCTTCTCCATCTGCTTTGGGAATTAGGGTGAAGTTGTTGTTGTCGTTGAATTCTAGTCTTTCTCTGACGAAGCCTGATGCTAGGTCTATTTGACCTGTTTCTATGGTACTATCGGCGGTAATTTCTATTTTTCCTGTGTCCCCGTCGTCTGCACCGGAATATATTCTGGCTGTTGTGGTGTTAATATTGTTTCCTGCTTCGAGAATAATATCTCCCCCTCTCCCTGCTTCTCCGCTCCCTTGCTCGCCTGATGGTTCTGAGGCGGAGATAATATTGCTGTTTTCGGCGAGGTTTATTTCTCCTCCTGCTTTAATGTTAATTTGACCGCCGTCTCCGTCGGCAAAGGAGTAGATGTTACTGGTAGTAATGTCTCCTTGGGGGGCGGTTAGGTTAACGTTTCCTCCGTCGCCTCCTCCTGAATAGTTGGCTAGGGTGCCGTTGCTGGTGTCTATGTTTCCGGTTTCGGCTGTAATGTTTATTTGACCGCCTTGTTGTTGGCCGTGGGAACTGATGATGTTGGTGGTGACGTTGGTTTTGGCCTTGAGGGTGACATCTCCGGCGTTGCCTTGCTCTGAGAATGATTGAATTGGTTGGGTGGCGTTGATTTCTCCTTGTTCGCTAGTAATGCTGATTTCACCTCCATCTGCTGCTTCTGTTGCATTATTGGCTGAGGAGGTAATGATACCTGTAGTGATGTTTTCTTGGGCGGTAATTTCTATTGAGCCGGCATTTTCGGTGGCTGTTTCGGTGCTTTTGGCTGAGATGATACCATTTTCGGCTGTGAGGGAGCCTGTGTTGATGGTGATATTGCCTCCCTCTCCGGTACCTGTGGTTTCTGTTAATAGTTGACCATCTAGTTGGAATGTTTGGCTGGAGTCGATATTGATGCTGCCTCCTTTTCCACTGTCGGAGGTAGCTGCTGAGATAGTGATGTTTTCAGCTATTGTCAGGTTTGGGGTTTGGATGTTAATTTTTCCGGCGTTGCCTGCGCCTTCTGTTTTGACTGTAATTTGACCGTCTCCTGTAATGTTTATGCTTTCTGGAGCAAATATCTCAATGTTACCTCCATTGCCAGAGGAAAAGGTGCGGGCAGATATGAAACCTGATTCGCTGAAGTTGATATTGAGATCTGGGTTGTCGTTGTAGGTATTCAGTTTGAGAGTACCTGCTGGTGCTTCGCCTTGGGTTTCGGCAAATATTCCTAGCTCCCCGAAGATATTAAGTTCGTTACTGTTGATGGTGATGTTTCCGGTTCTATCTGTGCTGGTAGCGTTTTCTAGTGCTGTGGCACTAATTTTCGCTCCTTCCCCTATTGTGAGTGTTTCGGAATTAATAGTAATGTCTCCCGCTCTGCCACTACTGTCGGTTTCTGTCGTTAGACTTGTTCCTGCTTCTAGGTCAAAATTATTAGTGGTAATATTGATATTGCCTGCGTCACCTCCTCCTGTGGTGGAGGCAGTTATATCTATTCCATCAGTTGTTGTGAGGTTTTGGGTTTCAATTTTGATACTTCCTGCATCACCTGCTCCTGTGGTTTCGACTGATATTTTTCCGTCTCCTGAAATATCTATAGTTTCTGGAGCTTCAATATTAATATCTCCGCCGTTACCTGCTCCTGTAGTGGAGGCAGATATCGCACCTTGGTTGCTGAAGTTGATATCTAAGTCTGGGTTATCGTTGTAGGTATTTAGGTTGAGAGTACCTGCGGGTGCTTCTCCTTTGGTTTCCGCTAATATTCCTCCTGGACTGGAGATATTCAGTTCGTTGCTGTTGATGGTAATTTTTCCACCTACTTCGTCGGTGTTAGTGGCATTTTCTTTGGCTGTGGCACTTATTTGTGCATTATCCCTAATGTTAAGTTCAGGGGTGTCTATCTTTATGTCTCCTGCTATTCCAGTACTGTTAGTTTCTACTGAAAGTTGGCTATCGTTGTCTAGGTTAAATCTTTCTGTTGCTTCAACTATAATACTGCCTCCATCTCCATTTCCCTTGGTACTCGCATCTATAATACCTCCATTGGTTACTTCCAGAGAACTAGCCGTAATACTTATATTCCCAGCATTTCCCTCTGCTTCTGGCTTGACTTCGCTAAATGCTGAACTGGATAAACCATTACTCGATCTTCCATCAAACACTACACTATCCTGTGCTGTAATATTTATAGTGCCTGCATTGCCTATTCCTTCGGTACTGGCAGATATTTGAGCGCCGTTAGTAACTTCTAGAGAACCAGTTTGAATATCTATCTTTCCTGGCTGTCCTTCTGCTCCTTGTCTCAATGCGCTAGATGCGCCACTGGAAAAACCATTTGATAACCCATCAAACACTATATCCTCTGCCGTAATATTCACATTTCCTGCTTTACCTTTACCAAAAAGATCGGAAGATATTAATGCACCATTACTAACTGTCAGAGAATTGGTATTAATAGTGACATCCCTCGCTTCTCCTTCCGCTACTTCTGCTACTACACTAAATGCTCCACTGCGCTGAGTGCCATCTGAAGAGACTCCATTAAACACTACACTATCCTGTGCTGTAATATCTATAGTCCCTGCGTCCCCTTGTCCTTGCGTACTGGCAAGTATTTTAGCGCTCACGGGGTGACAAGCTAGTTGAAAGCTATATATAGAAAGGGATTTACGCCTG
>NZ_JBNHEP010000277.1:0-13354 GCF_050015995.1 Dapis brunnea BLCC-M229
GATGGACAACAGTAACTTTTACTCTTCTATCATTACATATTGAGCACTACCTAATCCCGATGGTTCACTCAGAGGTACTGATAACTGATAACTGAAATGAATCCTCTAATGCTATCGCAAATTTTAGCATAAGACTTTTGAAACTCCAATTGTCACCCTAGTTTTACCGAATAATTAATAATTATTAATTAAATAATTCAGCTTTATTAGCCTCCCCTTGAAAGTGGAAAAAGCGGTCGTTTGCAGAGCAGTCCGTAGGATGGGATGGCGAGGAAACCTCGCCATCCCTCGACCAAGAGAAAAGAAATAATATTTCCTTATATTCAATTCCCTCACGGTTTTAACCAGAGGTAATGGATAATTACCCATTAATGAAAGTTTCTTTAAAGTCTTACTACAAAAAACTGTATGAAAGTCTGTTAGATATTTCTTCTTTTCTCCCGGCCACATTTCTCTATTCTTGATAATTCAATAGTCAGCGGTTCTATTGCGACATACGCAATAGGAATTTTTACTTAGTATTATCTGCTAAATTGTGTAGCAATACCATCAAGAAATAATATTTAGATGGATTAAGAATTATATTCAATATCTGGGAACTATTAAATCAATACTATTAACTATCAATGGCTAATCAAACTAATGATATATTTACCCAAGCACGTCGGGGTAGTGTAGCAGCGATTATTCAAATTCTGAATGAACAGCTAGCTACATTAGATATCAGAATTAGAGCTATATTTTCTGATGGTGTTTTGCAAGTTTTATGTGAAGCACCTCAAGTTCAACAGTTAGAAAAGTCTAATATTGTAGAACAGGTTAAACAGACCCTTGAAGAAATTTCACCTCGTAATATTCAGCAAGTAAAAATTAATAGTAGAATTCTCCAAGAACAACAATTACTTTGGCTTGAGGATATTACTAGAGATCCAGAAAATCAATTACTTTGGTCTCAAAAAATCACTTTGGCTAAACCCAATATTTTCAAACAAATAACAAATAATTTTCAGACAAATAAGCCTCAACCAACTAAAATACCTCTGTCTAAAACTGTTTATTCTACGGGAATGCCAAAGCCAAATCAATTCCAACCTGATGTAATAGGCATTTTTTTTCTGAGTCTGCTGATGCTAACTTTAGGTATCCAAGTTAATAGATGGTTCAACCTCTCCGGAATAGATCAAATAAAAACTTCAGAAAATACAATTTCCCAGTCTCCATCTTCTACTAATAAAAAATATTCAGAAGATACTGAAGTTAAGTCGAAAGCAGCTTTTACTCAAGCAGTGCGACTTGCTCAAAAAGCTGTTGCTGATGGTAAAATTGCTCAGTCTCAAGAAGAGTGGGTAGCGATCGCCAAGACATGGCAACAAGCAGCAGAACTAATGTCCTCTGTTTCACCTAGTTATTCACGGTATGATGTGGCAGTGAATAGAGCTGAACTTTATCAAAAAAATAGTGAAATTGCTAAAAAAGAAGCAGAAAAAAGATGAGAAATTCTCTATTCTCTAGCAAAACTCGCTTCCTACCGTCTATAGAAAACCTAGCTTTGAACTCTTCTTTTCCCTTACGGTATCTTTTTCAACTAAATTTTTAGTTTAAAGCCCTCTTCTTTCTTCCTTGGAGTTAAATATAGTCATCTTCCCGAATTTTCCTTTCCCAGTTACCAAAAAAATGGGTTTAAAGCCCCGCCCTTCTAGGGCAACTTTTTTCTGTTTTCAAGTGGCAAATCATAGATATAGTATGTTATAGTACTACTGATTATTGTGACAAAAAGGAAGTAAAGTAAATTGTATGGATGCCAACAAGAGTTAATCAAAAATCTCGAATTTATTCGCTGTTTGGAGTATTTGTGTACCACAGTCAATAGAGTTATTAATTATGGGATTTATTTTGCAAGTCAATGGTACTTTAAATTAGGGTACATCACAGGCAAATATGATTTAGAGAAACTATAGCAATCCTAAATAGGTTGCGACAAATCAAAAAGTAAATAAAAAAACTGAAACTCCCACCTGTTCCTTGTTCCCAGTTAAGTGTTCCCTAAAAAGCAGTAATATTTTTGAGACGAATAAAATATGATTGCTATATTATTGTCAAATTTTAATTATAAATTTCTTCATTCTCGAGCAGCACAACAAACTCTCAGAGCAGTGGCAGAATCTTTTCAGTCCTACAAAGAGCTTTCTTACAAGCACTTAGCAGGAGAGTTTTCAAACAAACCTCAGCTTATAAAATATAGAAAAAAGGGAGGATTAGCATTTATAACTTATCCCAAACAAGCTCTAAAATTGACAGAAAATAAAGTCAGAGTACCTTTGGGTAAAAAAGTTCAAGCTGCTTTTAAAGTTGATAGTTTTTTGTTAAACTTTCCCAACAATCTTGACTTTAAAAAAATTAGAAAAATCAGGATTATACCTCGTAATAATTGTTTTTATGTTGAGTGGGTATATCAATTAGAAATAAAGCTACACAAAACTATGGAAAAAGACAAAGTTATTGGTATAGATCGTGGTCTTGACAATTGGTTAGCTTGTCTTAGCAATGTAGGAACAAGTTTTATAATCAGTGGCAGACATTTAAAATCAGTTAACCAATGGTACAACAAACAAGTAGCAACAATTAAAGACAACAAACCTCAAGGATTTTGGTCTATATGAATTTAGAATTAAGAATTAAGAATTTAGAATGCTGAACGCATTTTAATTCTTAATTCTTGAGCGATCAACAAAGCAGCAAAATTAGTGGTTAATCATTGTCTTAAATATAGAATTGACAGGATTGTTTTTGGATGGAATAAGGGGCAAAAAGATAGTATCAACATTGGAGCAAAAAACAACCAAAAGTTTATACAAATCCCCACTGCTAAACTCAAATAACGTATCAAGCAGTTGTGGGAACTACATGGAATAGAATTTATAGAAAAATGAAGAGTCTTATACCTCACAGGCGAGGTTTTTAGATGATGAATTATTGCCAATAATTGGTGAAAAACCCGATAGCTGGAAACCATTAGGAAAGCGAATTCAACAGGGCTTATATCAAATAAAAAACGGTTTATTACTGAATGCCGATGTTAATGATGCAGCTAATATTCTGAAATATCAACAACTTTGAGATTTTCTCTTAAAGGAGTTAGTAGAGGCAGTTTGATAATGCCTTTAAGAGTCCAATTTTGGATTGCTTAAAAATCCCCACCCTGAAGTGCAGGGAGTATCAAAATCAATGGATAGTGGATAGATTTACCAATGGATAATTGATAATTGATAATTGATAATTAATCAATTCGGTTTAAACCCTTCTATTTCAAGAGAAAAAAAGTTTAGGAGATTTCCTTATATTCAATCCTTGAGGGTAAAACCAGAGGTAATTATCCATTATTCATTATCCATTATCAATTAATGAAATAACTGAATCGTATGCTCACTCAAAAAGCTTCTAAGTCCCTTCGTTGGCAACGCACCCAATATTCTCCCCTGACCAGACAAATAGATGTTTTTAGTGCCACCGGAAAATTTTTTCTCTTTTTATGGTGGGATAATTTACTTCAAAATAAATCTTCCTCTATCAGAAAGCGTCGGGCTGAGTGGTTAGTCAAGACTATGCTCCATTTAGGTCCAACTTTTATTAAAATAGGTCAATCTCTATCTACACGAGCTGATATATTGCCGAAGGAATATGTAGAAGAGCTAGGAAAATTACAAGACCAAGTGCCTCCTTTTGAGACGACAGAAGCGATCGGTATTATTGAGTCGGAACTTGGCAACTCTCTTTATTCTCTGTATCGAGATTTTCAGGAACGACCTATTGCTGCAGCAAGTCTTGGACAAGTACATAAAGCTAATTTACAAACGGGAGAAGAAGTTGTAGTTAAAATACAACGTCCTGGGTTAAAAGTTTTATTTGACTTAGATGTGAAAGCTGTCAAAAATGTTATCCGTTTTTGTCAAAAGTATTTTGCTTGGGCTAAGAAGTATGATTTAGATGCTATTTATTATGATTTTTTTACCATTCTTTATCAAGAAATTGACTATGTGAATGAAGGAAAAAATGCTGACCGCTTTCGGGAAAATTTTCAAGGGTATCCAGAAATAATAGTACCTCGTGTTTATTGGACTCACACCACAGAAAAAGTTATAACTCTTGAGTATTTACCGGGAATTAAAATTAATGACCGGATGCGAATAGAAGCTTGTAATCTTAATCCGAAGCGAATTAATCAAATAGGAGTTTGTTGTTATTTAAAGCAGTTATTATTGGATGGTTTTTTTCAAGCTGACCCTCATCCAGGAAATTTAGCAGTTAGTTTAGATGGTGAGGTAATTTTTTATGATTTTGGCATGATGGCTGAGGTAAAGTCATTGACAAAAGACCAAATGATTCAAACATTTTTTGCTATTTTAAAAAAAGATGTCGATCGGGTGCTGAATACTTTAATTACCATTGGTTTAATTGAACCAATGCCAGATATGATGCCTGTAAGAAGATTAGTTAATTTTTTATTGGAAAATTTTACAGATAAACCTGTAGATTTTTATAATTTTGATGAAATAAAGGAAGAACTTTATGTATTATTTGAACAACAACCATTTCGTTTGCCTGCTCAAATGACTTTTATTCTTAAATCACTAACTACTCTAGATGGTATTGCTAGAGAACTTGACCCTGAGTATAGTTTAGTTAGTTCTTCTCAACCTTTTGTTAAAAGTTTAACTGTTGCTCAAGGTAGAAGTAGGATAGTAGGTGAACTGGCAAAACAGACAAGAGATTTTATTAAATATAAGTTACAACAACCTAGTAAAAGTGAGATTTTAATTCGCCAACTGGAAACAAGAATTGAAGATGGTGAAATTCAATTTAGAGTTCGTTCTATTGAAAATGATCGGTTATTAAAACGGATTAATTTAGCTTTAAAAACTTTAATTTTTTCTTGTATAACTGGTTTTACTTTCTTATCGGGTTCTGTTTTACTGACAGGAGGTTATATAAAGAGTGCAATTATAGTTTTTATCTTATCAGCATTGGGATTTATATTGGTATTAAAGTCAGGATTTCAGTTATCTGTTAGAGAAAAATTAGATAAAATGGCAGAGAAGTAAATATTTATTGATCTGGATTTTGTGGAGATAAAATAGTTAGTATTCAAGGGTCAATTAAATACTTCGACAGAACTAATTTAATATTTGGAGGAGGTAGGGAACAGGTAATCATTGTTATAATTGATTCGCAAATACACAAATAATTTTGTCTAAGTAAGTAGGTTGGAAAAAAAACTAGAATTGCTCAACATCATTTGTCTCTCGCCTTTTTCCTCTTGCCTAGTTATAACAATAATTTTTAATGCCAACCTACTTAGCTAATTATTAGCTGAGGCATATTTGATTTTTCAATATAGATAATGATAATATCAAGACTAGGACTTACGTAAAATATGCAATTATACCCCATATGTAGGGGCGATTCGCGAATCGCCCTTATTTGTGGGATGAACTATCGCCTTATGTGAAACACTAAATTTTAATTTATACTAATTTGAAATTTATGAAACCTAGAGGAAGTTTGTTCTGTTTCGTAGGTTTGTTGAAAGGTTGTCTGATTCTTTTCAATTTCTGAAAAAATCAAGACAAAAATTAGCAGTAGGTTGAGCTTCACTACCTTACAAAACCCAGGTTACTAAACTACAATCACAAAACATTTCATTTTCTCAAGCTCTAAAAAAATTTGCCCCTGTGGAAAGGAAAATCGGCTTGCATCCTCAAATAAACTCTGATACTATTATGTTATTGGGGTATACTCGCCCATACGCTAGACTTTTTATTCAACGCAAAAAAAATTAAAGTAGAAAGAAAAAAATAAGCGCGATCGTTCAACTAACTCTTTTAACTCTTTTAGTTGAAATTTCGACCTCTAAAATTAAATGCCGATAATCAAACATTTATAGCGGTTTTCATTAACATAGACTACAGCAATAGAAGTTAAATTAACTCGCTTAGAGAAATATAGTTTTTTTCTACATAGTCTACCTTTGTGAAAACCGCTATATATATCTACAAAAAAGAAAAATATGACTGAATTTTTTCTATGGGTAAATAACGACCAATAAAAACTAATTGAATTTGCCTAACCTCTACTTTTTGGCCGAGATTGTCATATCAATCAAAAGTTATCAGTTATCAGTTTTCATAAAAATAATCAGAGCGCGCTCTAACTCCTCGAAAACAAAATCCATAGATAGATTTATTTTGCACTGCGAAAAAACCTTTAATTCCGATACATTTCAGAATTTTGCATTAATTTTTTCAACTTTTCTAGTCACTCCTTTGGTAAAAACTCTTCCCATAAAATTAAATGCCGAGAATCAAAGATTTATATATTAAATATCCCCGGAAAAAAGGGGATGAAATATTTCATTTAATTAGATAAATTATTACCCAACTCAGATTGAATTTTTTCTAGTTCCAGAGAGCGACCAATTAATACCAACTTAGTTTCCCTAATCTCTTCTTTTTGCCAAAGACGGTCATAAAAATAATCAAAGCGATCACCCACCCCTTGCAAAACCAAACGCATAGACTTATTTGGCACCGCCACAAAACCCTTAACCCGATAAATCTCATAATTTGCCACTAAACCCTTCAACCTTTCAACTAACTCCTTAGGTTCAAACTCTTGCTCTAAAATTAAATTTACAGAATTAACTTCATCATCATGTTCGTGTTCTTCCTCTGTATCATGGTGACTAGGACGAGAATCTAAATTCTCCTCAACAGCAGCATTAAAACCCAACAATAAATCTGGATTAATTTCTCCTCCAATACAAGGAACTATTTTGACACTTTTAGGCAACTGTTCCCTTAACCAATTTTGCACTTTATTAGAAATAGCTTCATCCACCATATCAACCTTAGTTAATAAAACTAAATCAGCACAAGCCAACTGGTCTTCAAATAACTCCTCAATCGGAGTTTCATGGTCTAAATTTGGGTCAGCTTGACGTTGAGCCTCCAAAGCATCAATATCTCCAACCAAACTACCATTTGCCACTGCCTCACAATCAACAACAGTAACAACTCCATCAACCGTAGCAGAAGTCTTAATTTCCGGCCAACGAAATGCTTGTACCAAAGGTTTTGGTAATGCCAACCCAGAAGTTTCTATTAAAATAGAATCAATTTTTTCTCTACGTTTTAATAGTTCTTGCATAGTCGGAAAAAATTCTTCTTGCACAGTGCAGCAAAGACAACCATTTGTTAGTTCAACAATATTATTATTAAAATCTTCCTCATCACAAACTTGGCAGGAACGTAGAAGTTCTCCATCTATACCAACCTCGCCAAATTCATTAACTAAAACAGCAATGCGACGACCTTGATTATTTTGTAATAAATGTCGAATTGTCGTAGTTTTACCACTACCGAGAAAACCTGTAATTACAGTAACTGGAATTTTAGCACTCATAATTTTATTAGTATTTCTTGAACGTTTCTTGACAAAATTGAGAATCTGGAAAAGGAAGAGAAAAAAATAAATGAATGGAGTAAGTATTTAGCTTTCTGCTCTAAGCTTCTTAGCTAGGGCTTGCTGATTAAATATAAAAGCATTTTACAGATCGAAAGTTTGAGAAACTAATGGTCTGAAAAAAGTACCAGCTTTTGTGTTAATAAAGCTGAAAAATTAAGCATTTTGCACTAACGCGAAGCAGAAAATTTAAGTGGCTATGATGAACGACTACCTCTTGTACAACTCCCTGCTCCTCCTAATTCTTAACTACTCCCTACTCCCTCCGACCTACTCCCTACCTCAACAAAAAGACTTTTGGGTGCAAACCCTAGCTCTTAACTCATTTTCTTGGAAAGATAAATCATAATGAAAAACTGAGGGAAAATTAAAAGTTACATTCATTGAATATTAGCTAATCTTCCTCCTAATTTTTTATAGTTGGTGGTGAGCATCCTCAAGTATAAATTTAACTTCTGACTTCTGACTTCTGATTCATTCAAATATAGGAAAATAAACTGGTTCTAAGAGAAAGAAAACAAACATTTAAAAATATTTCTGAAGTCTATGCAAAAGTTAAGGGAGGAACTCTTGCCAAAACACCTTTTTTTAGTTTTTCAGGTCGTTCTGACCAAGGCAATAATCCATCAGGTTTAGAATAATAAAGACTTGCACATTCTAATACCGCTTCTGAAATTTCAGAGATAGTTTCACTTTGATAAGGTATATCTCCAAATACATAAGTATGCTTACCAGAAGCAACAAAAGAAACAGCACAAAAGTGACTACAAGCACTCATACATTCTACTGGTTTAATGGAAAAGCTATTACTTAATTGCCAATTTTTATGCTGTTGGGAAAGTTGTTTCAGTAGTTTTTCTCCCCCACTAATACCTTGTCTTTTTCCATCTTGCCAAACACTGGCACAAGTAGTACAAACAAATATAATATGTGGCATTGACATTTTGTTTTTTTTGATAATTTGTAGGAATCAATTGAATTGTGGCACAGCAATTCTCATACATAAAGTAGTTAGGTACAAAATTTTAGCTTTTATTGTTGCTCTGGTTTTATTTTTCGAGAACCTTAGATCGTGAGTTATTATTAAGTACCTAGACAAAATTAATTAGGAACGTAAATTAAATAAGACCGGAAATTTTTGATTTGTGCCTGAGAAACCTCTTTAGGGAATTTTCTCCGGCTTGATTTTGTTTTCATTTCTTACCTAATTTTATTCCCTATTGTTTTTACAATATAGGTTATTCAGCACCTAGAGTATGTGTAATTAATCTGGCATAACTACTTACCATTTATGAAAAGTAATAAGTACCATAACATAAATTGCACAGCTATATTTTCTGTAATACCTATATGAAAAGGATTTTAGTCTTATCAAAAATGCAATTAATTTTTTGTACCCACTTACTACACTTGTAAAGTGTCAAAATAACTATCAAAATAACAAATATTATTAAATACTTATATCACTTCAATAAATAGTATTTAGAAATATAAATATTGAGTATAGCAAAGTTTTTGAGAATTGGTATTAGGTAATAGATTCCTCCTAATATTATTTCAGAGTAATCTGTTCAAAAACTTCACAGTAACTTATACCAAATTAATATGAAGTTGCATATAAATATAATAAAATTTTAATCAGAGTTGACAGTATATAAAGACAGGGAAATTAATGAATTCATAATTCTGTGCAGTTTCACATAAAAATGGCATTAGGGTATGCAAAATTAATTAGAGTTTTATCCCCATTCCCCATTCAATTAAATATACAACCTAAAATTTTCTTCAATAAAGACCTTAACAAGGAATATAAAAGAAGAAAAATATAGCAACCCTATTTCAGTCGTAATATTTTGGTTGTAGTTAGATAGGGGAACAATCAGATTAGCGACGTACATAATTCAGAGTTCAGAATTATACAGCTTTTCCGTTATCCTAACTGTTATAAAAATTTTCATAACCGATTTTAGGATTGCTATAACCGCTTTGCTAATTTTAGCCATGATAGCTAAAAATTTTTAGAAATTTTAGAGTAATTATTTCAGTGAATAGAGTAACTACCAAAGGGTTAAGAAAATACTTCTTTCTATCTCCTGAATCCTAAAATTATACTATCATTCAGCAACGCCAAAATAAATGTACCTGACTAACTTGAAAAGCATTATCTTAGCTCAAGATAGCCCTTGTGAAAAATACAACTCCAATACTACTTATGGCTAAACCTAAAAAACGGATTAAAGCAAAGAATTGATTTTTCAAATAATTACTTACTAATTCAGCCAACTTCATTGCCAATAATGCTATGAATAATTGAATAGCAGTAAAGCCTACTAAATATGCTAATAATGGTGTCATTTCTGCACCAATAATTGCTTCTCCATAAGCATAACCATGAAATATACCAGCAATACCAGCAAAAATAATTAGTAATAAAGTATTTAGCTTTTGTTTAAAAGCTAACATTACACCAAAAGTAACTACTGAAAAGGCGATCGCTATTTCTGTTAAAGGCAAATCAATACTGAGAAGATGAATACCTGTTCCTAGCATTGCTGTAGCGAGAAAAGATGCTAGTATTGATATACCATTAGGGATTGTTGCTGCTATTAATCCGACTGCCACAACGAAAGCCAAATGATCCATTCCAATTATGGGATGTCCCATACCAGAAAGTAAACCTTCCCACAAATTAGCCGGTGTTCTACCCCCCATTGGATGATGAGCCATTGCTGATTCTACTGTGCTGAAGAAAATTAAACTTGCACAGGAAAATATGACAATAGCCCTAATTGTCTTCAACTGATTTCCCGGCCTAAGTTTTGTAGATTTGCTGTGTTTGTATATCATCCGTACCTCGCAGATGTATTATCTTAATGATTTTGTTTTAATGTTGGTGGGCATTCTGGCTTCAATAAATTTTAGATTTTTAATTTTTTCAATTAAATATAAAATCTAAAATTATCTCACAGTTGCGGGACAGCGTTGGATTTGCACCAAACTTTCCCCCTTACCTCTAACGACTGAACCCCGTTAGATCCAACATAGATTAGTCATCCTATCACAGTATTCCTCATCTGACTCAAATCACTTTTAATTTTTACAAAAATTTCCACATTTTATTCTGAAAAAATCTGTTCAAGCTAGCAGGTCATTTCAGTTATCAGTTAGCCTCCTGCGGAGGAACTGCGTTAACAGTACCTCCAGTAATAGGGAGGCAAGAAAATCCGGAATTTTCTTTTTTATCCCCTTGGAAGGGGAGGCTATTGACCTTATTTATTGGTTAAAATCTAATCTAAACTAGCCAAAAAGCCGATTAATTTTGAATAAGGATTAATTTTGAATAAGTAGGTGAGATTTGCCTTCAAAATTGTTGTTATGATAAGACAATTAGGGAAGCAAACTTTTTTCCAATTGGTATTATTTAGCATCTTATAGGAATAATACCAAATTCAAAAAAGATAGTTACAATTTGGCAAGAGGGAATAAGTAGTAGGGGAGTGGGAAAAACTCTTTAATATTGCGAAACTAAAGTTTTCTATAACGTAATAATTCAGCCGTCAGCTCTTAGCTATCAGCTATTAATTTATTATCTTTGAAAGATGAAGTAGAATTGAAATATTGAGCAAAAATCAAAAGTTACTCTCAAAGCAGATTAGCTAATCTTCCTATATAGCACAAAAGTCGTAAATAGCGCAACATTGATTGGTTTTCCCATCTCTGACCTCTCCTGACCGAGAGCGCGGGTCTTCAACCAACGTTGAGATAAATCAACCTGAAAACGAAAAATCTGGGAATGAAGCCAGAAGTCAGTTATTCAAAATTTTTCAGCGTTTTGAATCTCAAACGCTATTTTACGGATAATTAAACCAATCTACTTAGCTATTATGTAACATTAAAAATCCTCAAATAAAAATATACAGAATATAATTTAAAATAGAAGTATAAATTGTCAAATTAGACTTCAATATAACCAAAGTAAGGAGTTTAACTCAAGCACTTATCCTCAAATAACACGATTTAACCCCTTCATAAAGTAAATATCACCAAGGAAAAAAAACAAATATGTCCAAATACGATTCCCAGCTTAAATGTTCATTTTGTGGCAAGTCGCAAGATCAAGTCCGCAAATTAATAGCAGGTCCAGGGGTTTATATTTGCAATGAATGCGTAGAACTTTGTAACGAAATACTAGAAGAAGAATTATTTGAATATAGCAAAAATACTACTTCAGCTAGTCTAATAGAAGCACAATTAGAAAATCAAAACTATTCAGGGAAGAAAAAAATTCCTTTAGAAAAAGTTCCCAAACCTACGGAAATTAAGCAATATTTAGATGACCATGTAATTGGACAACACCAGGCAAAAAAAGTTCTATCAGTAGCAGTATACAATCACTACAAACGTTTAAGTTGCCAAACAAAAAATAATTGCCAGAAGAGCGTTGACTCTGATGTGGAATTACAAAAATCTAATATTCTCTTGATGGGTCCGACAGGTTGTGGCAAGACTTTATTAGCTCAAACTCTAGCAGAGCTACTAGATGTACCATTTGCAGTAGCGGATGCAACAACTCTTACCGAAGCTGGTTATGTAGGAGATGATGTAGAAAATATTTTATTAAGATTACTGCAAGTAGCAAATTTGGATATAGAGTCTGCTCAAAGAGGAATTATATACATAGATGAAATAGATAAAATTGCCCGTAAAAGTGAAAATACTTCGATCACGCGAGATGTATCTGGAGAAGGTGTACAACAAGCTTTATTAAAAATATTGGAGGGGACAGTAGTAAATGTTCCCCCACAAGGTGGACGTAAACATCCCTATCAAGATTTTATTCAGCTTGATACCAGCTCAATTTTGTTTATTTGTGGTGGTGCTTTTGTAGGTCTGGAAAAAATTGTTGAACAACGACTGGGAAAAAAATCCTTGGGTTTTATTCAGAGCGAGAATATTAATCAAGGTAGTATAGCTTTACCATCAAAAGAAAAACGGAATATTAATGTACTGAAAAATTTAGAACCAGATGACTTAGTAAAGTTTGGTTTAATTCCAGAATTTATTGGACGAATGCCAGTTTTAACAGTAATCGATCCATTAGATGAAACTGCATTAATGAAAATATTAACCGAACCACAAAATGCTTTGGTTAAGCAGTATCAAAAATTATTGAAGATGGATAATGTTAAGTTGGAATTTCATAAGGAAGCTCTAACGGCGATCGCTCAAGAAGCATATAGACGAAAAACAGGAGCTAGAGCATTACGAGGTATTTTAGAAGAGTTAATGTTAGATATTATGTACGAATTACCATCCCGTCAAGATGTTACCCGCTGCACTATCAGTAAAGAAATGGTAGAAAAACGTTCTACTGCTGAGTTATTATGGCATCCTGCATGGCATAAACAACATGAGTCAGCTTAGAAATATTGAAATAAAAGGTTCATTAATTGATAATTGATAATTACTCGTGGTTAAAACCATCGGATTGAATATAAGGTCTGTAGCTCTTGGCGACTATTGGAGATGGCACACTAAAAGTTGTTGATACATACGACCCTATGACACCAAGACTTTTGTGAATGGGTAGCAGGAGGGGGGGTTGTCGAGGAACTCAGAGAAATGTAAACGAAAACACCCTCTCCTCCTTACCGATTATAAGTCTAAGGTGTCAAGGGCTGTGCAAGTGAAGTCCTCACAGAGGAGAAGAGATAATCTCAGAATCTTGAGAAATGTAGGAAGCAAAGCAAAAGCAGATAATTCTAGTTAAATTTTTTATATTCAGGACTTACGCAGAGACACTATATATAGTGTCTGCCCAATATAGCGATATAGC
>NZ_JBNHEP010000278.1:0-4953 GCF_050015995.1 Dapis brunnea BLCC-M229
AAGATTAAGGAGTTTCTGCCTGTCAACCAAACTCTTGAGTCTTACCAACTCACGCCAAAGCAAAAAAGTCTGATTCAAGAATATTCCAAATTGGCAAATCTCCCAGAATTATCTGAATCTGAAGCTGACAGAATCGGAGAAATTCTAGAGATGGCAGAATCAGATAATTTACTCAGCTCTTGGATTGAAAAAATAGATGAGGAAATTTCTGAGAATAATGGTCTATTTAGTGAAGAGAATCTTGACTATTACGAAAACCAAAAAGCCAAGATTAAAGAATTTCTTGTCTGCTAATTAAGATTTTTGTGGGATGAGTAAAATCTGAAAGAAGTCTAATATCATGTTCTGATAATTTAGTCAGGATATTTAAATTATGCAAATTAGGTTTAGCCCAACAACAAATATATTTGTTGGGCTAAACTTTGGGAAGCAACCTAAGTTTCTCAAACCAAGCTACAAGAGACTGTTTTTCTGATTAGATATCTAGCAAACTCGATTGTCAGAAGCCAAAGAAAGTAATTCCTCAATCAATTCCAAAATTTCTGAACTTCTGGATAAAATACCCTCCCAGAATATTGATATACCTGACCAAGAAACAAAACTCATTTAATTACTCAATAACCGTGGTTTTATCCTCTTCCTTAACTTCTTCCTGAACATCGAACTTAATTTCCTGAACAGAATCATTTCCACTATCTCTTTTATCAACATCCGTCAGAATTTTCATTCCTTGGCGAGTTATTTCAAAATGGAAAAGATACCGACCGTGAATCATGTGAATTGTTGTTAAAGCTCCGATGGAAAAAATTAGAACTCCGCAAAGTGGAAAGGTGATTTGCCAGATAGAAAGTTGCCATTTCATAAAATATTTACCTCAGCTTGAGACAGATGTATTTATTAGAGGGTTTCGTACTAATTCAAGACTTAACAAACTCTCTATTATCTATGTGGTTTTCCAATCTACCTTTGTGACAGTAGCGATCGCTAATCTATTATTAAACATCTCTTTTTTTCTGACTTAATCTGGATTTAGAGCAGTTACCAAAAATCTTTCTTTGTCAGCGCATTTTGTTAGAGATTTTTGGCATTTTCTTCCCTTATCTCCTGAGAAAATCTCTAATTTATAGCAACTCAAAATATCTCTAAGTAGGCACGCGCTAATAAACCTAACATTTAACGAAATATTGATGTATCTAAACCTTTGAGATTGCTTCCTTCCATTCCTTTGGAAAAAATGAGAACTCCGCAAAGTGGAAAAGTAATTTGCCAGATAGAAAGTTGCCATTTCATAGAATATTTACCTCAGCTTGAGACAGACGTATTTATTAGAGGGTTTCGTACTAATTCAAGACTTAACAAACTCTCTATTATCTATGTGGTTTTCCAATCTACCTTTGTGACAGTAGCGATCGCTAATCTATTATTAAACATCTCTTTTTTTCTGACTTAATCTGGATTTAGAGCAGTTGCCAAAAATCTTTCGTTGTCGGCGTATTTTGTTAGAGATGTTTTCCATTTACTACTCCTATCTCCTGAAAAAAATCTCTAATTTATGACAATTTAAAACTACTCTAAAATCTTTACTCTTCTCTAGAAGTAGCGATCGCCTCCTTCCATGACCAAAATCAAAAAACAGTTTTCCGCAAGAACGCCAAATCATAAGTAAAAAAAATAATAAGAGTCGATTTCATTTTTTATGCTTATCAAAAAAATCTCTTATTTCGGCTAATTATTACAAAATATTTCACGTACTTGCGTTATTTCAGAGATTTGGTATCATCTAGATACATAGTTTATTGTGCTATTCTTGTATCTAAAAATAAGAAATTTTCCCTAGAAAAAGCTACAACCTTGTATTTTTCGTTAATATGAGGTGCAAAAATTTATACTCTCTCCACGGATGAATAAATCTCAAAAAAACTTATTTTGAACAGGTGTCACTGCTTAAGCAATTATAACTATTGACAAATTTCTTTTGATAGTATCCGAAAATCTAATTGTAGAGACGTTCCATGGAACGTCTCTCTTGATTATTCCTTTTTTCCCAGTATTGATTAACCAGCTATCAGCTTTTAGCAGCTCTAGTGGCGCGTCAAGCTTAAAATGGTGGAATAGATTTTTAGCTAAAAGCTTTGAAAAATCAGCATCCTAGGATTTTCCTAAACTAACATTTAAGGCTTGACACGGCACTAGTGGTGCGTCAACCTTAAAATAGTGGAATAAATTTTTGACTAAAAGCTTTGAAAAATCAGCATCATACCATTTTCCTAAAGTAACATTTAAGGCTTGACACGGCACTAGTGGACTGACACATCTAAAATGGTGCGTTACGACGGATTGCCGAATCCTATTCATAGTCTGAATTTAAGCCGTCTAACACACCCTACAATTTTGCACAAAATTAGCCGCGTCAGTCCACTAGGTTAGACTTCCCTTTCCACAAGCAGGATTGTTCAGGAGGGTTTGAAATCTCCTTTCCGTTCCAGAATGCTCGGCAAACGTTCACGTTAAAGATAATGAATAGCTGATAGCTGAATGCTGACCGCTGAACGCTTCAAGAAAATTATTTAACCAACTCCTTAACCTGACTCATAATACCTTCAGGACCAATTCCTTGATGAGGGAACTGTTCCCAAAGACCGCCACAACCTTCCTTGTGAGTAGCAATATAAGAAAACTTCGGAGTCATGCCACGTTCTAATAACCAAGAACCGAAACGACTGCCCAAACCAGTACGACGGTTAAAAGCTTCAACTACCAAAACAAAAGGAGCAGCACCTACCTTTTTCAACATATCCTCATCAATTACATTCAGAGTCGGTTTATTAATCAAACCAACATCTATTCCCTCCTGCTTCAGACGTTCCACCGCATCGAGAGAACGATACAACGCATCACCAAAACTCACAATATAACCAGCAGTACCTTCCCGAATCACCTCATCTTTGCCTGGAGTAAATTTATAACCTTCGCCAAAAAGTTCTTTACCATCACCATCAACCAGAATTGGCACCTTCGAGCGAGTCGAAAAAATAAAGCGCATTCCAGTTTGAGTAAATACTGCTTCAACACAAGCTTTCATTTGATTAGCATCTGCTGGGAAATAAAGACGAGTTTCATAAGCATCATCCAAACCATTATCGGCAAACATATTGTTTAAACCGAAGTGACAAGTATTATCTGCCATGTCATCTATACCAGCATGGGAGAAATGACATAAAAGATTAGACTTATTTAACCGCGCCATGGTGATTTCGGAAATGCACATTTCTAGGAAAGCGCTGAAAGTTGCAAAAATACCTTGCTTACCAGCTTCCATACCAAATCCCGCAGCAGCAGACAAGTTGCCACGTTCCATAATACCGCCACTAACAAACCGTTCTGGGTGAGCTTCGCGAATTTGTTTGAGTCCGCAGGAACCTTCTAAGTCACTATCAACAAATAAGTGGTTGCCACGTTCTGCTTCACTCATACCATTGAGAACAGATACCACAGTTTCCCCAAAGACGTTGCGATTGGAACCAGCTTTGTCGCTAACTCCCAAATAAGTATAACTCTGTTTTGGTTTTTCAATAGCTTCCAAATAGTTAACTGCTTGAGTTATTCCTCTACCCTTGAGATATTCGATCGCCAATTTTAAAGGAATTACATCATGTCCGTGGGTAGAACCTTCCAAACCTTCTATTCCCGGGCACATTTTCCGCTTATTAATTATAGCGATCGGACCTTCAGTAGTAACTGCTTGACATATTCTTTGGTAAAGACTGTCTAAATCTTCTCCATCTCCTTCAAGTACAGTCAAACCGTGACCTGTGAGAGTTTTATTCAGGTCATAACCTTTTAAATAGCTCGAAGGATGACCTGCGATAGTCACATCATTATCATCAATCAGCAATTTAACATTGAGATTTTGTGCTACTGCTAATCTTGCAGCTTCAGCATCATTACCTTCTTGTTGAGAACCGTCAGAACCGAGGCAAAAAACTATTTTATTAGGATTTGCCATTGCCACACCATTAATGTAAGGCCACATATGTCCCAATCTCCCGGAACTAAATTTTACTCCTGGAGTCAGTCCTAGTTCTGGATGTCCTGGCAGATGAGAATTAGCTGCCCGATAATTTACAAGATGTTCAAAAGGAAGGTCTCCTTGTATAGCTGCCATCAAGTATTGGGTAGCTACACGGTGTCCTGCCTCATCAAAGAAAATAGGTACAAACTTTTCTGCTGCACCTCGGAACAAAGCATCTAGAATCATTACTTCTGGTACTGTATCATAAGGGCCACCTGTATGACCGCCTACTCCTCTCGCAGCCCCAGTGGCGGTAAAGAAGATAATTGTGTCACGGCAAAGTTGAATATTTGCTTTGAGTGTTTGTCGTTGTTCATCTGTAAGCGTGGCGTTTGTAGGGTCTAGGGACAGGGGTTTGTAGCTTGCTATGTCAATTGGAAATGGTGCTGTAGCAGTTGTCATGGTTAATAATAGTGGTAATATCTATAAAATTTATATTCTCATAATTTGTCCCATACTTAAATAGGGTTAGCTGAAAAATTCTTTTTAGGGATTAGGGAGATTCATAATTAATAATTGATGATTGATAATTAATCTCCAGAGGTTTAAAACCTCTCCTTTTAAGGAGAAAAATTGCTAGGAGATTTTCCCTTATACAATTCCGTTACGGTTTTAACCAGAGATAATTATTCATTATCCATTATCAATTAATGAATTTTGAATTTTGAGTTTTAAGTTTGGTTGATAAGAGTATGTTTTTTACCTTTGATTTTAAAGTCGAATCAAAAATATTGAAAATATTAAGGCTCGGAGAAATACCCTCAAAGTTTCAAGTCTATCAAATCCGGCTTTTGAGTTTGAAGTTTGGTTGATAAGAGTATCTTTATTTACCTTTGATGTCAAAGTCGAATCAAAAATATTGAAAATATAAAGCCTCGGAT
>NZ_JBNHEP010000279.1:0-12310 GCF_050015995.1 Dapis brunnea BLCC-M229
GATGAAGAGTGGAATTTTCCGACTATTGCGTAGGTCACAATAATAGATTCATTTTATGAAGCACCCGGACGAGGGGATGAATAGTGGAATTTTCCGACTATTGCGTATAGAGCAATAATCAAAATCATTTTATGAAGCACTCCGGCGGGGGAGATGAATAGTGGAATTTTCTGATAAGGATTTTTTTGGGCACTCCTGTAATTTGAAAAGCTTGTATAATGTTTCCATACCTTATGAGTTTTGGTCTTATCTGAACCTTATTTCTCATAATTTCCATTTTTCCTAACTACTTCCTACTCCCTAAAAATTATGAGTAATTGGCTAGAACATAGTGTACAGATAGAGGTAGCTGCTCCAATTGATTTAGTGTGGAATCTCTGGTCTGATTTAGAACAAATGCCACAATGGATGAAGTGGATTGAATCTGTTGAAGTTCTTAAAGATAATCCAGACTTATCTAAGTGGAAATTAGCTAGTGGTAATTTTGAGTTTAGCTGGCTTTCTCGAATTCAGAAAATAGTTACTCATCAAATTATTCAGTGGGAGTCTGTGGATGGCTTACCCAACCGAGGCGCAATCCGTTTTTATGACCGTCATGGTAGTAGTATTGTGAAGTTAACTGTAGCCTATGGAGTTCCTGGGTGGTTAATTAAGATTATGGATAATTTATTTTTAGGCAGGATAGTAGAATCTACTTTGATGGCAGATATGGAAAGATTTCGCGATTATGCTGTTGCTTTTAAGAGTCGGCAAGAAAATAATGGGTAATTGATAACTAGCTATATTAAACAGATTCAAAATTTGTTAAATCTACATGATATGACCAAATAAATAAGGTCTCAAACCTTCCTTTTTAAAAGGATAGAAAAAAGAAAATTCTGCATTTCAAATCTCTAGCTGAAGCCAGATTTACTGATAACTGAAATGACAAGGTAATCTGATAAGTATTCGATATTTTGAATAAATGATTTATTGGGGATACACTCATCTAAATGAATCTTCAAAACTTGAAATTGTTGAAGTCAACCCAAAAGTTAAATAAGACAAAAAGAAAGAAAGATGAGATTATCGAACTATATAAGACCTTGGCAGAACATAAAATTTAGTTCAAAAAGTTTACCTGCACCTCAAATAGTAAAAGTTGCGCATGGAGTTGCCTCAACCACAACATCAGTCTGAAATGATTATGGATAATCTTCTGGTAAAGTTTGAATTGCAGAATAATGAGATTATTTTGATTAAAGCCGAAAAAAAAGGATTGGAAATTTTAATTTCAACTTTTGAGGAGATTTTTCAAAAGATAATAGGAGGATTTCATGCTCGAATAGGTGCTGAAAGGGAGGAAGTTCAAGAGTTACTTTTATTAATCAAAATAGCTTGAGAAATTTTAGATTTTCAAGAAAGTCAAACATTAACAGTTGAAATCTTAATTTCCCTAGAACAGCTAAGAATACTAACACAAATTTTAAACGAAGCTTGTCACGGCATTAAAATTTTGGATTTTGAAAATAAAATAGGAACAAGCAAGAATATTTTAAATTATTTTCTTGCGTTAAGTTTATGTTTATACGAATCAATCGAACAGTGAGGATTAAAAAGTATTTAAAATTCTACTAAATGCTGAAATAGAATTATTTTAGAGGGAAAATTAATGAAATACATTCTTTAATTTGATGAATTATCTGTATTTCAAAAAATTGGTTAAAAAACTTTTTTTGCGGTACTTCATAAACCTGAAATACACTGTAATTTCTAATTCCTCTTTCTCGATTTTTTACTACTTAGGGCTTGCTGATTAAATATCAAAGCATTGACTGATATTTGTTTCAGCCTTTTTATGCCCTGAAAAAGTGCAAGCTTTTCGGTCGCTCAAGCTCAAAAAGCTAGTATTTTGGGGCGATTATGGCAGAAAAATCTTGGGACAATAATTCCTTCTACCTCCTCTACAATTACCCTGACTCCTGTCTCCTGTCTCCTGTCTCCTGTCTCCTACCCCTACTAAAAGACTTTTGAGCGCAAACCCTACTTAAATTTTTCAAATTTTGTAGCTTATAAACTTGAAAACTGCTGTAACATTACCAGTCTATTTCTACAGAAAGGTTGATAGTCATTTTTTTCTCTCCAGGAGGAACTGCTGTAATACAAGCACAAATAATTTCACCATCATCAAGTTCTACTTCACAAGCATGACAAGAACCCATTAAGCAACCTGTAGGAATAGTTACTCCGGCACGTTCAGCTACTTCTAGAAGTGGTTCTCCTACCTCTGCATCAACAGTAATATTATCTGGCAAAAAAAGTATTTTCATATTTATATCAATCTGAAATGATTCGTAAAATAAACCCCTTTAATACTAGGGGTGATAAATTTTTGCTACAAATAGTTAGGCTATTACTTAGGAGTCAGGAGGTAGGAAGTAGTAGTAAGAATTGTCTGAGATATTTCCATCCTTGTCTACTCAAAATACTCAAAATTCGAGTTATAGTGAGTAAAAAGCTTGCACTTCTTTCGCAAAAGAAAAATAGTTTAGGCTTTATCTCTAAATGCTTTTAAAGTTAATCAGCAAGTCCTAATTATCATCTATATTAATTCTCAATTGCTCCAAGAGACTGTTTGTAAAATAAGTATTAAGAGACGTGGAGCAACTAAATTTTCAAGCTGGAATTAAGTTTAGAGATATAAATCAATCTACAGTTAGAAAGTATGAGTATTCATACTTCTAAAGTTATAGTGAATTTCTTTCTGACAAATAATTGTGTCTTCGCCTATTCCCTACTCCCTACTCCCTATTCTCTATTCCCTATTTCCTGATACATTCAATATCTAATATTTTGTGATTTTAGCTTTTGAGCTATTCCATAATTATCTGGCGATCGCCGGAGAATAGATATCTATAACCTTGACAATAATTTATTAGTTTCTAATGGATTATGGCTAAGTGATTTAGATTAATTTTAATTGTTAAATTTTATTTGAATATTGGTTTTAAATCTAGGTGATGATTCACTTGATCTGCGATTGAATCCAACATTACTTCTCGTTGTTCTCTATAATTAGCAATACCAGTCGGTAAACCGTCTAGTCCTCGTTTTTTACGCAAGATATTTAACCAAGAACGACGCCAAGGACCATTATCAAAAATTCCATGTAAATAGTTACCCCAGACAGACTGATAACTATTAACAAAACCCAAATCATAATCATTAAATAATGGCTTAACTATATCTGGTTTTGTTACTCTAGTTCTACCTTGATGAATTTCATAACCTATGACTGGTAAATTTCCTAAAGGATAATTAGCAATAAGTTGTCGCTGACGAGCAATTTTTTTAGGAGTAATTACAGTTCTTAAAGGTAGTAATTCTAATCCTTTATATTCCCCTTGTTTTCCTTCTAAACCTTGAGAGTCAACTAACACTTCACCAAGCATTTGAAAACCACCACAAATTCCCATTACTGTACCACCAGAAGCTTGATAATTTTTGATAGCTTCTGCCATGCCACTTTTTTGTAATACTAATAAATCGCTAATAGTAGTTTTAGAACCAGGTATGATTATGGCATCAGGATAACCTAAACTATCATTAGGATTAACATATTTAATTTTGACACTAGACTCTGCATCTAATGGTTCAAAATCAGTAAAATTAGAAATTCTTGGTAATCTAATAATGACGATTGTAATGTCAGTTTTAGATTTAGTAGAACGTTGTTCTAAAAGACTCAAAGAATCTTCAGCTGGAAAGGCTTCATCAATCCAAGGAATTACACCAACTACAGGAATATTAGTTCTTTTTTCTAACCACTCAATACCTGAATCTAACAGAGACCTCTGTCCTCTAAATTTGTTAATTATTATTCCTTTTATTAAATCTCTTTCTTCTGGTTCTAGTAGTTCTAATGTACCAATAACATGGGCAAAAGCACCCCCTCTGTCAATATCAACTACTAAAATTGTAGAGGCATTCAAATACTTAGCCACTCGCATATTGGTTAAATCTCGGTGCTTCAGATTTATTTCTGCAGGACTACCTGCTCCTTCACAAACTATAATGTCAAACTCTTGAGATAAAATTTCTAAAGATTCTTGGATAGCCTGCCAACCAATATTAAAATATTGCTGATAATAATCTACAGCTCCTACTGTACCTAATGCTTTTCCCTTAATAATAACTTGGGAAGTCATATCTCCTTGAGGTTTCAATAAAATTGGATTCATTTCTATTGCAGGAGTCACACCTGCCGCCCAAGCTTGTACTGCTTGAGCATGACCCATTTCTCCACCAGTAGATGTGACATAGGAGTTCAAAGCCATATTTTGTCCTTTGAAGGGAGCCACTCTCCAACCGCGACGTGATAAAATTCTACAGATGGCTGTAGTGATTATAGATTTCCCAGCATGAGAAGTAGTTCCCACCACCATAATTGCTTGCATAGCTTTTTTCAATCAGGAAGAATGAATCAGATAGGTATACTCCCTGGACTAAAGTCACGGGGATTAACTGTAGAGTTTCTGTCTCCAAAACCCTATTAAGCAATGGGATAAATTCTCATTAATCCATTCTTAATTAGGGAGTTGGGTTTAATTTTGTGGGACGTCCTAAAAACGCCGGTTTATACTTTACTGAGGTTTCAACCCATTATTGTCCTTAATTTTCAGATGATGTTGACTGGACAATTAGCATCCGAATTCAGTTGAGACTCTCACCGTTACATTTTATACAAAAAACTCCATCTCTAAATAGGAAGTCTAAACCAACGATCGATCAAATTATCAAGGCGATCGCCGATACCAGATTGAGGCCAGTTTCCCTTCCCAGCATATTTTTTAACTAACTGATGACCCAGGGGAGTAAGACGAAAACTATCTGTAATTCCTTGTCCATCAACTTCCCGCCTAAGTACGCCTACCTGGATTAGCCATAAAAGATAATTTTCAGCAGCTAATTCTGATACAACGGAACCTGTGTAGGAATTTTTCAAGCCAGCATCAGAGGCTATTGATTTTAATCCTACACTTTGAGAACTCATTGTTACAAACAACTTTAGATTAAATGGACTACAACACAGCGCTCTTTCCGCCCTTTTTTCAGTATGAGTAGGGTATTGGAGTGAAATTAAGTTTGGAGATTCTACGGAGGCCATATTAATTTTATATATCAATAAAATTTATATTTTCAAGTTAACAAAAATTATAGTTTAAGATCTCAAATCAAGGATTTTGAGTTTTTATCATATAAATGATATTTTTGATGTTATTTCAAACACAATAACAAATGACATTAGAATAAGCAACATGGGTTGAAACTTTATTTTTTCTAATCATGCACTCCAGAAAATAATTTGGAACAGATTTAAAATAGAACTTGCGCAGAAACCGGGTTGATCGACGAAATTTCCTGATTTGAACAACAATAATCAGGGCAATAAACCCGGTTTCTTGTTTAGGTGGGTAAGTCTTGTATAGTGTTACGCGTAAGTCAAAAATAAAAAATCAAAAGTTAAAAGTAATCTCTGACCGAGTTTCAGGACTTGCCAATGTCCACGCCCTAAATGCTTAGTGCAATAAAAGTAAAAAGTTTTTAAGTATCCCGCAATCTCTTAAAATAATAATCAAGAATATGTGGAAGTAAAGGGCGTGGACATTACTAAATGCTGTTTGCGGAGGATTTCTATAGGAAAAACTCAGTCAGAGATTACTTCTGTACGTCCCTAATCCGACGGCTACCCTATCTGACTTACGCGTAACGCTATAATAGGATTTCCATTAGCATTGCCTAGTAAAAATTTTTTTTTGCAGCAGTAGGTACGCTGAATACAACGTCCCGATAGCACTTTGTGACTTTTGTCTAAGTTTTAAGGAGAAAAAGCGAATCTATGGCATTATCTGTTGGCACTAAAGCGCCTGAATTCACGGTAAAAGATACTAACGGCAACACTGTTTCCTTATCTGATTTTGCTGGTAAAACAGTAGTTATGTATTTTTACCCTAAAGATGATACTCCTGGTTGCACCAAGGAAGCTCAAAGTTTCCGAGACAACTACGCTGAATATCAAGGCAAAGATATGGTTGTTCTTGGTGTAAGTATGGATGATGAAGTTTCCCACAAAGCTTTCACTGAGAAATATGGTTTACCATTCCAACTTTTGGCAGATGTTGATGGTACTATCACTAAAGCTTATGATGTTGAAGGTGGTGGATATTCTAAGCGTGTTACTTATATTATTGATGCTGAAGGAAATATTTCTCATGTTGATGACAAAGTGAAAACGGATAGCCACGCTAAAGATATTTTAGAAGTCATCGGCACAAAATAATGTTTTTCTAATTGTTTAGTATCCAAGAGATTTTTTCATTTTTAAGCTTGGTTACTTCGTAGAGGTTTGCTCTGAAACCTCTATTTTTTTATGGTGTTACTGATGCTTAGGTATGAATATATAGCAGAAATCTATAAACCTCCCAGATCAATTTAGTATTCATCATACATTTATTTAGCAATGGAATTTTTGACTACTTTATGTCTTTGGCAATAAGGAACATTCATATGTTTATTTCCGAATATTATTCTTCATTATGTCATATCATGTCCGGATAAGAGCGCGATAGAACTCCGTTCCGCTGACGCGATCAAAAAATTTTCTCCTTTTTATACTTTCTTTCTCCTCTCTTCCCTCCTTATTTATAACTATTCAACCGGACATAATATAAAACCTAATTTCTTGAATTTGAGCCTCAAACAAGATGCAAAATCTAAGAATTTCCAATCATAAATTACCATACAAACTTTTAGGACTTTGGGGAATAGGTGAAGAGCGAATAGGGAATAAAAATTTGATAATGCCAAAAACTTTGAAGCGATCGCGAAACAGAATGGGGTTTTATCCCTCAAACAATTTTAGTATTTTCGGCTATCGCCGACATGAAACGCTTCACGACTTTGCTTTGCGTAGCATTCCGAAACAAAGAAAAGGAAAAAACGGAGCTTTGCCTCAGCAATTTTATAGATTGGTATGTGCCATATTATAGTAGACATCTTCGGAAAAGAGGGAACAGGGAACACTTAACTGGGGACAGGAAGAAAGAATAGATAATTTCTGGATGAGAATTGATTTGATTTTTAATTTTCACCAGATGTCTAGTGCAGGATGACGGAAATAAGTGACCAGTGACAAAATCCTAAAAACCTTACTAATCAATACTTTTGACTTTTAACTTTTGACTTTTAACTTCCGCGTAGCGGCACTAGTGTCTTTGCCTAAGTCCTGATTATTTTTAGTTTTGAATTAATTAACCCCAACTCTCAGGAAATAGTGAATAGTTGGGGTCTGTTTTTTGACAAAATTAAATTTTACCCTCACGCTAACTAATGGCGTAGTCTCTTCGATAAAATTTTTGACTTTTAACTTTTGACTTTTGACTTTTAAATTGATTAGGCGATCGCCGACTCTTGAGTACGAGCAAAAATCATTCGACCGGCAGAAGTTTGTAAAGAACTTGTAACAATTACTCGCACTTCATCACCAACATATCCACTACCAGACTCTACAACAACCATCGTACCATCATCTAAATAACCAATACCTTGAGAAGGTTCCTTACCTTCCTTACGAATTTTGATTTCAATAGTATCACCAGGTAAATAAGTAGGGCGCATTGCCTGAGTCAAATCATTAATATTTAGTACAGGAACTTTTTGTAAACTAGCAACTTTAGACAAATTGTAGTCATTGGTTAGCAGAGTACCACTAATTTCCAGGGCAAAACGAACCAACTTAGCATCTACCGTAGAAATTTCTTCATAGTCTGCAAAATGGATTTGAATCTGAGAAGGGTAAACCTCTTTAAGCCTATTTAAGATGTCTAAACCTCGTCTACCTCTGACTCTTTTTTGATCGTTAGAAGCATCAGCAATAAGCTGTAACTCCTGTAAAACGAAGTGTGGTACAAGAATTTGACCCTCCAGAAAACCTGTTTCCAATAAATTTTCTATTCTGCCATCAATAATACAGCTAGTATCCAAAATCTTAGTAGTAGCAGGTTTGAGAGTTCCTTCTGCTACTAATACTGCATCTAGACTGTTAGGATTAATTAGCCGTAAAAAGCCACGACCATGAGTATCAGCAACGTTAACTCCTGTAAAGCCTAACATTACACTGCCTAAAACTGCTACAAGAGGTTTAATGAAACTAAACTCCTGGGGAATAGGCAGTAAAAACAGTGGCGCTAGCATTAAGTTGGCCACTAATAGTCCAATTACTAATCCTATCGCTCGCGTTAATAATAAGTCAACAGGCATTTGACTGACTTTTGCTTCCACTCGCCGATATGTAGTTTGAAATACCAATCCCACTACAAACCCAATCAAGGATGTGAAGGCAGATAATACTGAACGTAAACCTTCGATGTTTGTGACTTGTAGTAGTACATTGGGTGGGAGAAGTTCTATGCTATAGAATCCTATTCCTGCTCCAGCAAGTACAAATGAAATGATAATGATTGCGTCAAGCATTTTTTTAGTTTGTTTTATAGAAGATATGGATATTTTCCCCAGAGATACTCACCAATAATGATTGATAAGCATAATTTTTGGGCTGCTCAATGTTGCCTCTATTATATCTTTACAGTTCATTTGCCATTCTTTACGGTTCTCTTTTTATTAGGTTTTAACCTCATTGGAATTTGGTAACAATTCATAATGCGGTTTCCCCTTTGCAGTTACTCCTGAAGTACAAAATCTATCTTACAACTAAAACAATGTGATTATTTTTACCTGATTTGTAATTAAAATTTCGGGTTAATTACTGATTTTATTCATGATTACGGTCAAACACTTATACTAAATCGATTAAATAATGTTATAAATCAGCCACTCGAATTAGGGATTCGTGAGAAACTGGATTTAGCTAGATTAAGAACATTAAAATTTACCTAGCATCTACTGCCTAAGACTTATTTGTAGCAAATTTTTTTAATTACTATTACAGGGTTTTCACTTTAATGAAACACATAATTTCTACCATTAGCATCATTATAAGAGCATAGCTGCCTTGAAACCAGAATATGTGTAGTCGATCTAAATGAAAAATTATATAAGTGCTTTTTTTGACTTTTTACTTAAGTAATATTTCTACCCCCTCAAGAAATATTATTTTTCTGATTTACCCTACTACTACTCCTCATTAAATTCATAATTGTTTAAGATAGTTTTATAAATGATATAGTTTGTAACTTTGTTTAATAGTGAAAAGGCCAATCGGAAATTACTGCATTCCTAGTTCGGCTTATGTCCATATCCCTTTTTGCCGACGGCGATGCTATTACTGTGATTTTCCGATCTCTGTAGTGGGTGATGGTAAAAAAGGTGATAATTTTTCTCCAATTCAAGAATATGTGGAGGTAATTTGTGATGAAATAAACATTACAAAGTCTTTTTGTCAACCCTTAAAAACGATTTTCTTTGGCGGTGGTACTCCTTCCCTATTATCAGTGGGTCAATTAAGTCGGATTTTAGATACCCTAGAACAAAAATTGGGAATTGTGGCCAATGCTGAAATTTCTATAGAAATGGACCCCGGAACTTTTGACTTGGAACAGGTGCAAGGATATAAATCTCTAGGAGTAAATCGAGTCAGTCTGGGAGTACAAACATTTCAAGATGATTTATTGCAGCTTTGTGGGCGATCGCACAATGTCTCAGATATTTACAAAGCAGTAGACACATTGTATCAAGCAGGAATTATTAATTTCAGTATTGATTTAATTTCAGGACTGCCACACCAAACTTTAGAACAATGGCAAACTTCTTTAGAAACTGGAATAGCTATTTCCCCAAATCATATCTCCAGTTATGACCTTGTAGTAGAACCAGTTACAGCTTTTGGACGTTATTATCAACCAGGTTATGCTCCTTTGCCTACAGATGAAACAGCAGCCCAAATGTATCGAATGGCACAGCAGTTGATATCAATTTCAGGATATGAACATTATGAGATATCTAATTATGCCAAGCCTGGTTATCAGTGTATTCACAATAGAGTTTACTGGGAAAATCGACCTTATTATGGCTTTGGTATGGGTGCAGCAAGCTATTTAGAAGGGCAAAGATTTACCAGACCGCGCACGCGGAAGGAATATTATCAATGGGTGCTATCGTTTCAAGGTCATAGTATAGGAAATCAGGGTATTGATACATCAAATCAGGATTGTTTGTTAGAAACACTGATGTTAAGATTTCGCTTGACAGAAGGAGTGAATCTATTAACATTATCTCAGCAGTTTGGTCAAGAAACTGTAGAAAAATTATTAATCTATTTACAACCTTATCAAAAGTTAGGGTGGGTAGAATTTCTTAATGCAAAAGGTGTAGTAACCCCTTTCTCTAATAACCAAAAACTTCCGATAGAGGGATATTTGAGATTGACCGATCCTGAAGGTTTTTTGTTCTCTAATACTGTTTTATCAACGTTATTTAGCAAACTCAGTAATTCTATCAGTATGGAGTGCTAAATTATGAGTATTTTTACTGATAAAATACTAGGTTTACAGTGGACAACTTAAGTGAAATTAATTTTCTTCAACAAAAGTAATTAAAAATATACTTAAGCGATCCCTATGCGTTTATAATAATTTTATTGGCGCTCAAAGATATCAAGATTCAGTCGGGTTGCTAATCGGCAAACAAAAAATTTAGAGGGAATTTAAAGATTGTGACTATAGCACTAGATAGACTACCAAAACAACAGAGTCAAAAAATTCTTTGTTTCTATGTGAACACTACTCGCAAGATGCAGATTGCTAGAATTAGTAATGTTGAAAATCAATATTGGGAACGTGCAGTTTTCCCCGGAGAACGTTTCTTATTTGAAGCAGTTCCTGAAGCAGAATTAGAAATTCATCAAACTTTGGAAAATGGTGAAATTAGATGTGAACGTTTTTTGTGCAAAGATTTGAAAGTTGATGAGTAAGCAATAGTTGAAAATTTATCAAAATTAGTTTGATTTAGTATCTCATAATAGTTAGTGATTGATATTTTTTTTGAATCATCACTAACTATTTTTATAGGTCAACTATAGTTAAATTATAGGAATTCCCATACTGGTGAGGTACAAAATTTTAGGTTTGAGGGAACACTTAACTGGGAACAGGGAACAGAAAAGAAGAAAAAAACTGTACCTCATAACTTTGGGAATTGCTATATAAAATTCATAAGTATACTGAATAAAATTATATAGTCATTTCAGTTTAGACTGAGATAAGGGTTTCTTACTGTGAAAAAGTTTCAGCAGAAAAAAGTGTTTCATTCTTATTTTAAATGAGTATAAAATCTATATACATAGAGACTTTGATGGAAATATATTCACTACATAATTTAGTTGTCATAGCAAAGCATTAAAGCAATTATTAAATTGTAGATAAACTCATGGCGAGGTCTACTAAATTTGTAGCACTTTTGAGTATTTGATATATTTTCCTTGTATTGCAAAGGTTCGTAGTTTATTTTTTTATCAAAAATGATTAAGTTCCGTTATCCCCTTTCTCAAATTCGTGAGATACACAACTTTTGGATTTTAGGAAAAGAAAAATACTATATATTATGAATATGACAACCATTGTAGTTGGTAGCAGAATAAACTTTTAATTATACCAGTGGTGACAAATATTTGTTACAAATAGAAAATCTTATACAATTCACAAAAATAATGCAAGACCCTACTCAAGACTACAGTTATTAAGTACTAAGTAATACTATTTATCCATAAAGTTGCATTTAATATTAAAGATGAAAATAGTCATTCAAATAAGGTTTAATCGAAAGTTATTAAGCGTATTGTTACAGAGAAATAGTATAAGTAAGAGCAATTTTTTTAACGATTATAGGCGAAAATGGCAATTACTACTTATTCGGTAGAACCCTACTGCCTGCTCTTAAAAAGATGTACCAATACTTTTGAGATTTGCTATTAATTATAGCTGCTTTCTTTTGGTATAAACTTATTTATGTGATTGAACAATAACATCTGACATTTTTATACTTTTGTCTTGCTTCTGCCTTCTTCAGTACCCATAGCATTTTTAAAATTCTTTTTTCGTCCAAAGAAGTTGATAACTAATAGAAATTTCCAAAAATAAAAAGTAAAGTCAATTATTATCCATAAATTATCAATTCCTCCTCCCTATTCCCTGTTCCCAGTTAAGTGTTCCCTCTTTTCTGGAGATGTCTAATAGTTATAAAATTGGCGTTGCATAGTTGGGAGATGATAATTAAATTTGCACGCATCTGAAACTTTTGATTGATCGGGCTAAATTTT
>NZ_JBNHEP010000280.1:0-30160 GCF_050015995.1 Dapis brunnea BLCC-M229
GATTTTAGTCACTCGCATGTTCTCTTAATACTTATTTTACAAACAGTCTCTTAATTGTGGCGTGTAATTCCCTCTCTTGAAATGGTTTGAGGATGTAACCATAAGACCCTGTTTGTTCAGCTTGGTTTAAGGTTTCGTCATCTGCATAGGCAGTTAAATAGATAACCGGAATGCTATAATTATTATAAATTTTACCCGCTGTCTCAATGCCATTCATATCACCTTGAATGACAATATCCATTAGAATTAGTTTGGGAGACTTTTCCTGAGCAACTTGGAGTGCATCTTCACCGGACGAAACAATATCAATTATGTTATAGCCTAGTTTTTTAAGTTTACTGGCTAATTGGCGGGCAATTAATAGTTCATCTTCTACTATAAGGATGTCAATTGGTTTAGTATTAGTCATTAAATTCTTTTACGATATTTAAGTTCTGCAAAAATTAGGTTAAAGGTAGTCCCATTATCGGTAATAACCTCAAGGTCTGCCTTGATCTGTTGACTGAGCATATCAATTAATTGTAACCCCATACTTTCTGTCTGGGAAATATCAAAATCTGAGGGTAAGCCAACACCATTATCTTGGATAGTTAGTATTACTCTATCTTGCTCATTTTTAAGACTCAGGTAGAGTTCTCCCTTTCTATTATCTGGGAAGGCATGTTCAAAGACATTAGCAATCAGCTCACTAACAATAAGTCCACAGGGTGTAGCTGTTTCAATATTTAGGGAGACTGGTTCTAATTCTAAGTTAAGTTGAATTCTATCTGTTGCGATGTTAAATGAGTAATATAACTGTTGGGCTAAAGTTTCTAGATATTCAGTAAAATTAACCTCGGCTAGGTTCTTAGAGTTATATAGCTTTTCATGGATTAAGGCCATTGAATGGATACGGTATTGGCTTTCTTGAAAAATTCTAGATACTGCTGGATCTGTAATATATTCATTCTGCCAATGGAGAAGGCTCGAAACTACTAATAGATTATTTTTGACCCGATGGTGAATCTCTTTGAGCAGGATTTCCTTTTCTTGAAGAGAAGATTTGAGCAATTCTTCTGCTTGCTTACGTTGGGTAATATCACGACACACAGAAACTAATCCACCACCTTCAATTAACGTAAGGGAAATCTCTTCAGCAAAGGTAGAACCATCCTGCCGTTTCGCAATTGCTTCTCCCTGCCAATGGCCATCACGCAGAAGGATAGGCCAAATTTCCGACTCAAACCGTTCCAATTCATCCCGGTCATAAAGATGTCTCCAGCTCTTACCGAGAAGTTCCTGTTGATCTTGATAACCAAACAGTTGGAGGTGGGAGTGATTGACATAAATGTATTGCTCCTGTGCATCGAGAATTGCAATTCCATTAATAGCTGCTTCCATTGCTACAGACTGTTGTTTTAAGTTACGTTCTGCCTTGATACGATCGGTTATATCTGTTTGAATACCAATGTAATGAGAAAGATTGCCTTGTTCATCATAAATAGGAGAAACACTCAATTCATTCCAGAAGAGAGTGCCATCTTTACGATAGTTGCGCAAACTCATAGTACAACCAGATCCCTCTTTTAGAGCTGTTCTGAGTTTGAACACTCCAGGTTGCTCACAATCTTCACCTTGCAAAAATCGGCAATTGTGTCCAATGACTTCTGCTGCTGTATAGCCAGTAATTTTTTCAAAGGCTGAGTTGACGAAAATTGTAGGTAAATCTGGTAAGCGCGCATCTACAATCACAATGCCATTACTGCTAGCAGCGATCGCCCTTCCTTGAAGTTTTAGGGTCTCTTCGATCTGCTTTTGTTTACTAATATCTTCAGCAAAGCCGGCAATACGATAGACTTCGCCTAATTCATCACGAATAGGAAAAGCACGGTCTTGAATCCAACAGATTTTTCCATCCGGACGGATGATACGATATTCCTCATTATACTCACCCCGTATTTGTTGCGGTAAACCAGCAACAACCATCTCACGGTCATCGGGATGAATTGCTTCTATCCATTGTTGGGGAGAGCGGTACAGTTCCTGAATAGAAAATCCCCATATTTTCTCATAAGCAGGAGAAACGTAGATCATCTGACTTTTATCCAGATTCGTCATCCAGAAAACACTATCAATATTTTCTGTAAGCTGGCGTAGATATTCCTGATTCTGAACTAATTCTGCTGTTCGTTTTTTAACCCTAGCTTCAAGTTCCTGATTGAGATTTTGTAGTGCTTGAGCAGCTTGCATTCTTTCCAATTCTGCAGCAGCTCGGGAAGCAAAAATTCTCAGGATTTTCTCAAACCAAGGCTGATTAACGATCGTGTCGTCGTGAAGAATGCAGAGAGCACCAATAGGTTCTTGGTTAGAGTTTAGTAGAGCTATACCTAGATAGCTATCTACTTCCAACTCCTGCAAACCTATGTCTTGAGGAAATTGTTCTCGAACCTTACTGAAACAGAAGCACCTTCCTTGCTCTAAGACAATTTTACAAGGAGTAAATGTAAATTCCGGCTTATAAGTGAAATTGGGACTTAGCCGATCTACTGACCAAAAAGCCAGAGTTTCTAATATCTCCCCTTTCTTTTCTGAGATGAAAACATAGTTGACTTCAAGGGATGCTGCTAAATGCTTAACAAAGGCAGGAAAAAAGTCTTTCCCCATTAAAGAAGCTGTTCCACTGACAAGGTTATGCAAAGCCATTTCAGTTTTTTGGCGTTCTTCAATTTCTGTTTGTAACTGAGAGTTTCGGATCTCCAGGGTTTTATTAAGATGCCGCATTTTGAGGTGAAGGCTGACTCGAGCTAAAACTTCCTCTTGCTGAAATGGCTTAGTAATATAATCTACTGCTCCCAAACTCAAACCAGTAACCTTGTCCTCGATATTTATTAAAGCAGTCATAAAAATGATCGGAATCTCCTGAGTGCAGGGATTAGCTTTGAGTTTCTGGCAGATTTCAAAGCCATTGATATCTGGTAACATTACATCTAGGAGAATTAGATCGGGAGGTTGTAACTCAATCTGGTTAAGAGCATTGTAACCATCTATCTCAACTCGCACTTCATAACCTACTTCAGTTAGAGCATGGTGCAAGACTTCTAAATTAGTAGGATTATCATCAATCACCAAGACAGTGGAATTATCAGTTAAGGGCATAGTTTAGTTTTTAATTAGATTGACTTCAAATATTAATCGGAGTATATAGAAGCCATTTGGTATCTTTGCAAAGTGGCATAGGAGTCAGGAGTCAGGAGTCAGGAGTCAGGAGGAAAGAGAATATAGAATAGGGGAAAAAGGTAGAAAAATGTCCCCAAGCTTCACAATCTCCCCTACTCTTTACCGAATAATTAATAATTAAATAATTAAATAATTCAGCTTTGTTAGCCTCCCTAATAAAGGGGAAAAAGCGGTCGGAAAGCGGAGCATGACCTTAGGATGGGATGGCGAGGAGACCTCGCCATATCCAATCGACCAAGAGAAATAAATTTTTTCCCTTATTGGTCAATCCTCTCCCTAAAACGGAGTGGTAATTATCCATTAATGAAACTTCCTCCTCTTCCCATACAGACCACACTCCCGTTTATAGATCCGCTTAGGGGTTCTATAGGGAAACCAAGAAAATTAAACACTATTAGATTCTTTTGCTTGTTCCATCGCTTCATTCAAATATTGACGAATTTCTTTAAGTTGAAAACTGTGGATTAAAGGTTTGAGTTCCTCAATAAAGGGGAGATACCGTGCATCTTTCTGTGATAAGTTTTCTAGTTCTTTCTCCATAGCTTTGATTTTACCTTGCATTGATTGTTCCAGCAGAACAGTTAATTCACCAGTAGTAGGAATAGCCACTTCATTGGTAGCGATCGCCTCGGAGACCTCGGTCAATGTTTGATCTGACTCTTTGTATATCCATTGAATATTTAAGTGTTGAACTAGCATACGATAAAGTTCTTCAGCTTCTACAGGTTTAGGTAAAAAATCATTGCTTCCAGCAGCAAAGCTCTTTTGACGGTCTGCTGCAAACACACTGGCAGACGAAACAATTACAATTGTCTCTTTAAAAACCTCCGAATGGCGAAGTTGGTCAAGCATTGCCCAGCCATCCATTATGGGCATTTTCAAGTCAGTAACGATCAGATCGGGATTAACTTGATTGGCTTTTTCTAGCGCTTGTTTTCCATTTTTAGCTTCCGATACCTGAAAACCGAGAGGTTCGAGGAGGTTAACTAGGACAGAACGGTTTTCCCATCGGTCGTCCACTACCAAAATTTGGAGTCGGCGACCAGAATATCCAATAATCTGTCCCAAATTAGTCAAGGTATTTGCTTGAACCCAATTTGTTGCCAGAGGACATTCTATCTCAAACTCGAAAACACTGCCTACATTCAACTGGCTATTAACATGAATAGAACTGCCCATCATTTTCACAATATCTTGGCTGATAGCTAGTCCTAAACCTGTTCCTTCCTTTTGTCGTTTAGGTATACCGACTTGTTCAAAGGGCAAAAAGATCGCCTCTAACTGATCGGAACTAATACCGCTTCCCGTGTCAGTAATCTGGAAGTGTAGTTTAACTGAAGACTTTTGAGTTCGCTGGGAGGTTACGTTAAAAGTCACTTTTCCCCTATCTGTAAATTTGATAGCATTACCTAACAAGTTGATCAACACCTGACGCAACCGTTTTTCATCAGTAATGATACCTGACGGCAAATTTTTGGGGGGTTGGTAGATGAAATCCAAATTCTTTTGCTCGGCTTTGATCCGAGACAGTTCAGTTATCCCTTGAAGCAAGGCGGGAAGATAACAAGGGTTTGGGTAAATTTCTAATTTACGGGCTTCAATTTTAGCCAAGTCCAGCACATCGTTAATGAGAGTGAGCAGGTGAAAACCACACTGATATATGATACCCATGCCCCTTTGCTGTTGTTCAGTAAGAGATGTCCTGGAAAGAATTTGACTATATCCCAAAATTCCATTCAGGGGTGTACGCAGTTCATGGCTCATGTTGGCCAAAAACTCACTCTTAGCTTGATTGGCAGCATCGGCTGCTTCTTTGGCCTCTTCTAGCTGGGCAGTGTATTCCTGTTGTTCTTCTAATAAAGTTTTTACCCATCGGATAAGTTGGTTGAAAGAATTAGCTAGTACCCCTACTTCATCTTTAGTTTGTATAGAAGCTTGTAAATCAAAATTTGATTCTTGTGTTACCTTTTGGGCAATCTCAGTCAGAATTTGAATGGGACTGGCAATTAAACGGCTAGTGTAAAAGGCCAGCAGGATAGAGATTACCACAGAAAGACCCAGGCCGATCGAGATGATTCTGGTACGCAGGGTTTCTACTTTTTCCAAGTCAATTTCAGCTTTTTCCTCAAGCTGTTCGGTTAAGACATAGAAATCTGCCAGACGATTGGGAAATTCAATAAAGGCAACAAACTCAGGACTCCTGACTAACTGAACCAGCAACTTTTCTGCTTTTGCTGCTCCTTTTGGATTAGTTGTTAGGGGCTGGACTTGTTGGACAAATTCTTGGGCTTTTTGGGAAAATACCCTAACGGTAACTTGATATTTTTCCAGCAGAGGTTGTAGACCTTCTAGAGTGGCAGCTTTTCCTGATTTGTTGTGAGTAACTAGGAGTTCGTAAATTTTCTTAATCCGTTTAAGCAGTTTACTACTTTCCTGACGAAAAAGTTGAGGCTGTTGCAGGTGAGGAGATAGTTGCTTTGCTGGTCGATTGTATAATATATCAATCTGTAAAGTCCCCAGTAGTTTACGTTCTTCAGAAGCAATTTTTCGGGACTCTAAAGCTTGCTGTTGATAATAGTTGCCTACAACTAGGCCAGTTGTAGTTCCTGCTAAAGCAATTCCTAAAGCGAGGGTATATCCATAAATAATCTTGTTTCTAATAGACATTTTTCGGTCTCAAAGGGTTCTAGTTCTAACAAAATTATTGCTACTCATATCGTTTCACGGAAGTTAAAAGTCAACTTCCCCCTTACCCCCCAATTACAAGGGTATGTTTTTTATAATTATGCCTTTGGGTATGGGGAGGGTGGGAAGTGTGGGAGGAGAAATCAGCTATTTTTTTTGTATAAAAAAGAACATTTTTTTTGAAGTTTTATACTGAATAAAAGCGGTCGCGTCAGCGGAACGGAGTTCTATCGCTCACCCCGAGTGTTAAAAACTTACCCTTGTAAGCTTACCCCCCAAGGGGGGAACTCAAAAGTCATGCATTAAGATCTACGCATTAAGATAGGACATTTCTAAATCCTGAAACCCTTTCACAGTTTACTATTCCCTATTCCCTATTCCTTATTCCCTAGCGCGTAGCGCTATATAGACTCGAAACTTTGATGCCACAGTAATTTCAGGAAATTATTTTACATATATAGTTTGAAACTATTTGTGACATCTTTAAAGTGAATTAGTATCACCACAAATACACATATTAAGTACCTGGGCAAAATTAATTTCACATTTTGGGGAGGTAGGCAAAAGGCAAGAGGCAAAAGAAATATAGCCGATTAGTCAATATACAAATAATTTTACATTTTAATCTATTTTATCAACTAAAAATTAATGAATATTTTACTAATTATTCAATCCTTCTCGAAATAATAGAACATCAAAATTATTATCTAACTATTGGCTGCAACCCAAGCTTCCAACATCTGTTCAACTTCTGGAGATATGGCAGTGAAATGTATATAAAATCCACTCCGATCGTCTTTTTTACCTGTTACTTTGGCATAAAAATAATCCATTTTTTGCCCTTGAACAGTTTTAGTTAATAAATTAATCTGGAGGTTACTCATAACATCTACTAAATAATTAGATTTTACTTCAGCAGAATTAGCAGATACTTTGACTAAACTTCCTGATATTAATTCTTCTCTAATTTCCTTTCCATCAATAACTGCAAACTGAATAGGAACAGCTTCTAATAAATCCACAAAGTTTTCTGAATTTATAGGTAAAAACAAATTATATTTTCCCGCAATAGCTCCTACTTGATAAATAGTTATAGCTTTAGAAAAACCTTTAATTCTTACTGATTTTTGCTGCACAATTTTGATAATAGAACTGACTTCTTCAAGAGTATTTCCTGAAATCATAATTTGACCTCCGACTGTATAAGATTCAATCCGAGAAGCTAAATTAATATTACTACCAATAACTCCATACTTAGACTTCTTATTACAACCAAGATTACCAACTACAACTTCTCCAGTATTAATACCAATTCCCATCTTAATTTCTGGTAAACCTGATTCCTTTAATTTAGCATTCACTCTAGGCATTGACATTTGCATTGCTACCGCACAAGCAACTGCTCTTTCTGCATCATCTTCTATCTCGGTAGGAGTGCCAAAAACAACTAAAATTCCATCACCAATAAAATCATAAATAGTACCACTATATTGATTAATTACTTCTGTCATTTCCTCTAAGTAAATATTCAACATAGCAAAAATTGTTTCTGGTTCTGACCTTTCAGATATAGCAGAAAATCCTCTTAAGTCAGACATCAAAATTGTCACTTTTCGCCGTTGACAATTTAATTTTAATCCATCAGGATTTTCTAATAAATTTCCTACCACTTCATCAGTCAAATAACGACTAAAAACATTACGAATATATCCAGCAGTTTTAGCAATAAAAGCAGTAATAGCGATCGCCGAAAACCAAATAGCTAACAATGGAGTTATTACTGGTATCCATAAACCCCATAAAAAAGCATAATAACTGATGGAAAGTAAACCACCAGTAGCCACGAATAAAGTAATAATAGATTTACCAGAAAATTGAGAAAAACCTCCAGAATAGCGCCATTTCCAACTAACACCTGCCCCTATTACTGACCACAAAAAAATCCATACCCACTCTAAAAATTCCGGCCATGATTTAATAATATTCATCTCACCAAGAGCAGCATTAATAATCATACTGGTAATATTAGCATTAATTCCTACTCCTGACATTACTTCAGGAATTCCAATAATTTTACTGCTGTAAGGTGTCAAGAATAAATCTTTTTTACTTTCTGCTACTGAACCAATTAATATAATTTTATCCCGCACCAATTCAGGTGGAACTTTATTATTTAAAACATCAGTTACTGAAACCTGTTGAAATTTAGATTCTGGGCTGCGATAATTAAGAATTATTTGATATCCTTCAGCATTAGCTTGTACATAACCACCATGATTATTTTCAAAAGGAATAAATACAGCTTCTCCCAATTGTAAATATTCAGGATTAACTGCTGCCGGTTCAGGAAATATTTTCAATTTTTGCAGGTAAATTATTGCTAATTTTAATCCTAAACTTGGTACTATTTTACCTTCTGAATCTGTCAAATATAAAAAAAATCGCCTAATTTTAGTATCAGCATCTATAGGCAGATCGTTAGCACCAACTTGATTCAGTTTATCTAAAACTGGTGGGGGATTAATTGGAGAATTATTTTGATTGCCAACTACCTTTCTAATTCCAATTAAATTTGGTGTAGATTCAAATACTTTTACTAATTTTTGATATCCTGGTTCTTCTGGTAAATCTCTATATATATCTAAACCAATGGCTTCTGGCTGATGCTTTTTCAAGTTTTCTATTAACTGAGCAAGGAGTTCATCTGATAAAATTGCCATACCCAAAGTTTGTATATCTGATTCAGTAAATCCCACAATTAATATTTTTGTATCTACAGATTTTTGGGGACGCAATCTTATGAATTGATCGAAGGCTGCCAGCTCAAATATTTGTAAGCTACCTGTTAAATATAGCCCAATTAATAGGATAGTAATACTAGGAGCAGTAACTAATAAGCCACGCCATTTCCAAGCCAGCTTTTTAATTATTTTTTGCCACATGCCACATAAAAAAATTATTTTTTTTTGATTACTTTATTAGCTTTGAGTAATACTCTATTCTCAGCATAGCAATCTTATTTTATTAGTGTTAGTGAGCTACACTTGTTGCTCTTCTTTTCTGTTCCCTATTCCTTAAAACCTAGAATTTTTTACCTCATACCAATTCCAAAAAAGAATGCTATTATTGTCTACATTCAGGATTAAGTGATTAGTAGATTCAGTAATATTTTGCAGGAGGTTAGTTGGTTTTAAATATATATTATTGATAATTTTATCCTAACCCCAAGAAAAGGAAAGGAAAAACTCAGTCAGAGATTACTTTTAACTTTTGTACGGGTGATTCGCGAATCACCCCTACTAACTTTTGACTTGCGCGTAGCGCTGTATTTGGTATTACTCACACCTGATAATTGCTATCTAATCTCTTTAGAATTACTAAAACTAGATTTAATCTTCTCTTTGACAACAATCTAATATAGGTGCTGGAATTAATTCTTCCTTACCTTGAGAATTAGCAGAATTAAATAACTTTTGCCAGTCATCTATTAACTTAGGATTATTTGGATTTAACCTACGAAGTTGTACCATACTTTCTAAAGCATCATACCAAATTCCTTGGGAAGCATAAACAGTTGGTAAAGTTAGAGGTGTGACGCCTACTAACTTATTATAGAGGCTTTTTTCTGGTTTAGAGACTGTTTGTAAAATAAGTATTAAGAGAACATGCGAGTGACTAAAATCTAAAAGCGGTAATACTTCAAGAGATTGAAATTTGGTAGGTAGAGAAGTATTCAGTACATATATTCCTAGATTTTTAAGCGACAAATATTTGTCTTGATTTCTTCCTCCTTATTCCCTATTCCCTATTCCCTATTCCCTGTTCCCTGTTCCCTGTTCCCTGTTCCCTGTTCCCTATCTCCTTTTTATATTTCCTTTACAAACAATCTCTTAATAAGTTTAATTCTACCTTCAACAGATGCGTTTTCACTGGGGTCTAGTTCTTCAGAAATGCAAAATATTGTTACTCCCCAAAAATAGTTTTCTCCTACTTCCAAAGGAGGTGATTTGTCTTCAGGAAGTTTAATCCCAATAATTCCTGATTTTTCAGGTAGCTGAAAAAAATGATTATAAACATCATTCTTCTCTGAATCTGTGATAAAAAACTCTGCTTGTTTAGCATTTTCATAGGGAGGAATATATACATATAATGTGGGATATTTAGATATAGTTAATCCCTCTCCCGTTTCTGGAAGCAAAAGAGTTAACTGTTTATTTCCTAATAAACATTGACCACTACCAACAGATTCACCACGGGTTCCTGAAGGTGCTGTAGTTGGAGGTGCCCCCCGATCTGGAGGTTTGTAGATTTGAGAAATTTTCCAGCTACTACTAATATTTCTGAAGGTAGCTATTGCTAAAACAGGTTTTTGTATAACAGTAGAAATACTCCATAGCTTCATTAGTATAGTAACTGATAAACTGGCAATTAATAATCGATATCTCATATTTTCTAGGGAATAGGGAATAGGGAGTAGGGACTAGGAAAGATGGGTAAAAGGATAGGGAACAAGCAAAAAATATTTACCAAAAAATTAAGGTATAAAGCCTTCTATTTCAAGAGAAAAAACAAAAAAATTCTTTTTAGTCAATCCTCTTGTTACAAAGAAAAGGTAATTATTAATTATTAATTGTTGAACCCGTCAGTTGCAGGACATTAATCACTAAATCTGCTGTATATACTTCATCTATTTGATATAGCAGTCGAAGCAAAGGGCGTGAACATTTCTAAATTCTCACGCCTCAGTCATAGAATATTTTTGACTTTTGCATTTTTGACTTTTGCATTTTTGACTTTTGCCTTGCGCGTAGCGCTATACCAATTCACCTTAAAGATGTCACAAATAGTTTCGGCTTCATAGCTGAAATAATTCCGTAAAATTACTGTAGATTCAAAGTATTTAGTCTATAAAATCTTAGTGTATGACTTTTGACTTTTGACTTTAGTGAAACCCTATGATAAATCCTATATCTATATCTATATTTAGACTGATTGAAAACTGTTAATTATCTGAGAAAAAAATTTATTCTTCCTGATTAGTTATCCCGACTTTTTTTAGTGCCGCTCTAAGATTACCTTGATACTCAGATAAGATATTATCCCCTTCTTCTTTTTCTAAATTACTCCAGTGCATCAAAAGTGCCAACTTAACTGAATCACCACTTTTATTCAATAATTTCCCCGCTTCATCCCGACTTAACTCAGTTAAATCCTCAATAATTCGTAAAGCCCGATCGCGTAACTTACTATTTTTGACAGCTACATCAATCATACGATTACCATAAACTTTTCCTAATCTCACCATCACTCCTGTTGATAAGATATTCAAAGCCATTTTTGTTACTGTTCCTGCCTTCAGACGGGTTGAACCTGCCAATAATTCCGGGCCAACTAACAACCTAATATCTACATCTACCTTTACCCTAAACTGTTCTACAGGCACACAAGTAATAAAAATCGTTTTCCCCCCCCTTTGCTTTGCTGCATCCAAAGCACCATGAACATAAGGAGTTGTACCACCAGCAGTAATACCAACTATCACATCTAAATTTGTGATGTGACGCAAAGCGATCGCCTGACTACCATCTTCCCAGCTATCTTCCAAATCTTCCGAACTCCTGACTAAAGCGCCTGCACCTCCAGCAATAATTCCTTGTACCAACTCTGGAGGCGTACAAAATGTTGGTGGACATTCAGCAGCATCCAATACACCCAAACGACCACTTGTACCAGCTCCCACATAAAACAACTTACCACCTTGACCCAAAGCTTCAGTAGTCATGTCCACTGCTTGAGCCAATTGTAAACGGGATGAAGCGATCGCCTCCAAAGTTCGGCCATCCTCTTGATTAAACAAGTCCACCAACTCTAAAGAACTTAACTGATCGAGATTATGGCTATTAGGATTAACCTGTTCAGTTAACAAATGCCCTCTTTCTTGTAAATTTTTCATACCAAACCCTGATAAATTATCAAAAAAAATAGTTTTTTTTAAATCGTAAATATTAATGGTACTTCCTTTCTGTTTTCAGAGTCAAAAGCCATCCATTACTTAGAAACAGCTTGAATTTCATCAGATGATAATAATAGTTAATAGACAATTAATCCATCTTTTTTTTATCAGAATAAAAAATTAAACCAGATATAAGACTAATGAATTGATTCTTAGACAGGAAAAAAGGTTTAGGTATTGCAACCCTCTTTATTCCTAAATCAGATAATACTTTTCTTTTAAGTTACAAAAGACCTTCCAATTGACGCCTAATTTTGTCTAAATCAGTTTCGGTCTCTTCAGAAGTTTGGTCTGGCTCTAATTGCCAATCAGTATTTTCTACATTATGTTCTGGGGGAATAGTCAAAGCACCTGCTGGCACAAGTTCCCAGTCATAATCAACACCCCTACAGAATTCCAGAATTTCTTCTTGGTCAAACTCTTCAACTGTAGGAATAGGAAAATCTTGAGCTTCTAGTAATACACCAAAGCGGGTCGCATCATCCTCAGACTCAAACATAAATACCTTATTACGATCGCCCATCTGAATTGTATGTATTCCCTCATTTTCAGTTCTAGCATTAAACAGTAAAACAAATATTCGCATAACTTTTCTCAACTTGAATAGATAATTGTTGTGTATATATTAATAGACACAAAGGAATAATGTATCTAAATTATATTAAGTTGTGATAAAATTACTTATGAGTTATATAATACTTTTTTGCCGAGTGTTACGAATAGACCTCTCCGGAAAAGAGGGAGCAGGGAGCAGGGAGCAGGGAGCAGGGAGAAAGAATTGATAATTTATACGAGATAATTGATTTAATTTTTGATTATCGGAGATATCTAATAATGAGCGGCTTTAAAAGACTTGAATTGATATATCCCTTTGATCGAAAAGAGAATATCAATAGACCACTCCGGAAAAGAGGGAGTAGGTAGGGAGGTTGCATGCAACCTCCCTACATAGTAAGGGGAAAGAATTGATGTATCTAGCGCGATAATTGATTTGATTTTTGATTATCACCAGATGTCTAATGCTAATAAATGGTATTTTAGCTATTCATCTCAACGTTGGTTGGAGACCCGCGCTCTCCATCCCCCTAACCCCCCCCTTTGAAAGCTATCCCCGATCACGAACTCCTAAAACCCTTTGATGATAGGGAGATGGGGGGATGGGGAGATGGGGAGATGGGGGGAGTTTAGCCTCTAATTAAATACGTTTACTCTCCTGAAATATCCATTGAATGGCAAATTCATAACTTCTTTCTAATGTCCGCATTTTATCAGGACTTACGCAGAGACACTATATATAGCGTATACTAAACAGAGCGATCGCCTAAAAAATTATAGCTATCCCCCAGTTTTTGTTGACTCCAAACAATCCATATATAGCGTATGTTAAACAGAGCGATCACCTAAAAAAATTATAACCATCCCCCAGTTTTGCTGATTCTCAAAAATTTATAAAAACTTAAACGACTGTCATTTTAATTGTCGGATATTTGAGTTCAGAGACTAGATACTTAGATGACAATTGATGTTTCAGTTGATAAATAGTTTTTCCTAGAACATTTGCCATTTTTTTCAAATGATTCCACGCCAACATCGCACAAGCAATGTGATTTTTTTGAATTTTTTCCCGACGACATTGGCAAAATTCAAGACCTGTTAGTTGTTTAATTTCTCTATGAAATTCCTCAATTTTCCATCTAGTTTGAATCTCAAATTCAACGTCATCTGTACTTTGACAACTCAAGTCATTAGTCACAATATATTCTGTTCTGTTTGTAGAAACAGTAGCCCAGAATAATTTGACTTTTTTATCTCTAGGAAAACCTTTAATTTTAATATTTTTTCCTGATACTAATTCTGACTGATTCCATTTTATTTCTTCCAGTTTTTGATATTTTTTTATACCTCCACTATCATCTACTAAACGATTCTTCTTTAACGGACAATAGTAAATTTTACCTAAATTATCTGTTAAGGCCATTAGTCTTTGGGTGGCATACCAGCTATCCATTAATACTGTTTTTACTGGTATTTTTTTCTTTTCCACTACATCAATCATCATTTCTTTTACATGATATATTTTACTTTTTTCATCACTTTCTGGATTATAAATAGGATAATCTATTATCCAAAATCTCTCTATTTCAGGATTAAAATATAAGCAATTAACTATTCCTATTCCATTTACTACCCCATGTTCATTACCACTGTACTGACGCTGAACAAGTTCAATTTTCTGGGAATATTTTTTGTTAATAACTGTATCATCAATGCAGCAAATAACTATTTTCAGAATTAACAATTTCTTCTCTTACATTTTGCCACAAAATTTCTGTCCCTAAATCAATATTTTTTTGTAGGACGATTAATTTGATCGTGGCTAATTTTTTCTAGATGATCGGCAAGATTTGTTAAAGTATAATTTGTCTGACTACTTATTAAATACTGACAATATTTTATATAATTAAAGTTCATCTTAAAGATATTAACAACTAATTAGTATGATACTAACCTAGCATAAGAAGTAATTTGGGGTAAAGCAAATTTTTAAGATTCTTACATTTTGTTGTTCAAGGGTTAGCAGAGCCTAGCAACAGCTATATCTCTAAATAGATCGACTTTGAAAAATCAACACTATATATAGCGTCTTTGTGTAAGTTATGATAAGTTATGATTCAGGCGATCGCCTAAATTAGTAGACGCTATATATAGTGTCCTTGCGTAAGTCCTGTTTATGTTAAGAAAGATGTTTATAAAGCATAGCTTTGAAAGGGGGGGGAGGGGAGCGTCGGTGCGAAAACCAATCAATGTTGCGGTTTTTACGATAGTATGCTACAGTAAATAAATTAAGGCTGCTGGGCTAGCAGTGTCACCGCTAGTCGCTCATGGGGGAGACCCCCAAGACCGCGCTGTCTTGTCTGTAGATCGACCGTAAGACCAGAAAGATTTTTGCCTATTAAGCAGGTGCTATGTTTGACTTTCCTACGGAATGCTAACCCAAACGCGACATGAAAAGCGCAGCTCCTCTGTTAGTGTAGCTCCTCCGAAGGAGGCAAGAGGCAGCAGAAAGCCCCTATCAGTGATGCTAAAGAATTCCGCTTTGTCGCGTAAGCGCAACGTCGGGAGGATGTCAATAAGTGAAGTTGTAGGAAGAGCCAGAAGTAGCGATCGCTTTGATTAATTTGATTAAGGCGATTGAAACCACTGAACCAGTATTATTAAATCCTATCCAAGCTTACAAGTTCAACTTATTCATGGGACTTGCTGTAGCAATTTGCTCATAAAGTCAGCTAACCCGCTCGAATATTCTATTTAAGATGTCTAACTAAAGCTTCCCCTACTCGTTGAGCATCCTCTTGTGTCATGCCAGAAGTCAGAGGTGGGCAAATGTGATTCGGACACCAACGTTCGGCACAAGGAAAACTCTGACCTTCACAAATACCTTGAAAAACTGGTTGTTGATGACAAGGTATTTCATAAACTGTTCCTCCTAAAAATATTCCTGACTCTGCCAAAGCTGTTTTTACCTCCTTGGCATTTTTTCCCTCTGGTAAATGAACGATCAACTTATAATTACTAGCTACATCCATTTTCTCTGTAGATACAAACGATAAACCAGCTTTTTTTAAAGGTGCTGTAATTAATTCATAAGCTTGCTGCCGTTTTTTCAACATTTCTGGCAATTTTGCTAAATGAATTCTACCAAGCAAAGCATTAATTTCAGTAATCCGCATACTATTCCCGAAGTCTGTATGTAAACCACCAAAATCCATGCCTCGCTTTCCTTGGTTTCTGAGCGATCGCGCAATATAGTCTTCTTCCTCATTATTCAGAGTTATCATTCCGCCCTCACAAGTTGTCATAACTTTAGTTGGGAAAAACGAAAAAGCAGCACCGTCTCCTAAATTTCCAGCACTGACACCATTTATTTTACTACCGTGAGCATGAGCAGTATCTTCCAGAACAAACAACCCTTGCTGATGACAATATTCCACCACTTGGGGAAATTCTGGAGAAATTACACCTCCAATATGAACCCACAAAACTCCAGAAATTTTCTCTGGGAGATTTTTACCTTTTTCTATTGCCTCTTTTACCATTCCTAGCGATGGTGCAAATGTCTGCTCATCCATATCAAGATATTGAACTTTTCCACCAGCGCGAATTACCATAGCAATAGTGGCAAAGTTAGTATTGGTAGGAACTAAAACAGTTGTTCCCTCAACCTTTTTTAAGCGTAAGATAATTTCTAGTCCAGAGGAACCACTATTAACAGCGATCGCGTACTTTGTCCCCACATATTCAGCAAATGCTTGTTCAAATGCTGCGGTATGTTCGCCTAAAATTAACTTTCCAGACCTTAAAATTTTTTCTGATTCTGATAAGAAGTATTGAATTTCATCATCTGTAATATCGAAATAAAATGGTTTAATTTGTTGATTTACTGTCATGTTACTCTATGTTTAAACTTCTGATTTTGATGTTAAATAGAATTTAGCTATTTTTCTATCTCAAATACTATACATGAAATTATCCTGACTAATAGAAAAATATATACATTTTTGAACTATCTATTTTAATAGTCTAGAAAAATAGAATTATTATGGAATTTTGATAACCAAGAAACCATTATAATATGATCATCTCAGGAGCTAACCATAACTCCCAAGTTAGCATAGGCATTAAATCATCAAATCCGGTTATTATACGGTATTTATATAAGTATCCAAATCATTATCAGGCAAGGGTTTTTAATTTTGTGAATATCTCTTTGTTAAAGCAGATTTAGTATAATTCATCTGCTTACAAATAAATTAAATTACCCTAACTTTATAATAGTCAGGGTAACTTGTTTCACTATTCTAGTAAAAATTTGTCATTGTTTTAATAAAAACAAATAGCTCTGTCAATAGAACTGTGTGCTGCACCTTGAGCTTCTGCACAAGCTTCTTCAAATGGACTAAATAAGCCATATATTGCAGGAGCGTGGTATATTTGACAATCTACTACAAGTTCATCTTCATATACAATTGCACCACCAATTTTAACACAAGAATCTTTGACAGAATCTTTTAACGTACTATTGAACGTACTAGGTAAATATTCAGGCTCAGAGTATCCACAACCATAAATTCCATCTTTTTCGATAACATTAGATAGATAAGATTTGTTATCTTCTGATTTTTCATAACAATAATCTCCTTTAGAAACTGAAAAACTTTCACAAGACTTTTCAGCTTTTCCTCGAATACAAATTTTAGTCTCTGGTGCACCATATCCTGGAATATCTCCAATAACCCATTCTCCTTCATAATCATTACTAAAACATTTATCTCCATTATGGATAGTCCCAGCAGCGAGAGCAATATCTGAATTAAAAGTAAAAAGGAAGCTAATCGTCAAACAAGCAGTAATAATGGTTGATAGCAAACTTTTAAGTTTCATATGTTCCTCATAATTGGGTTAATTGTTCTATACAGTTGAGTCACGAGGGTATTCACATTTGAGATGGAAGTATTAACTGAACTGTACCAACTTATAATCTTTTAAAACGGATACAAATTTTTAGAATTTTAGAAAAAATTTATATTCTATTTTTCGATTTTCCAAAAATAGAAAGTTTCAATCCTTTATTTTATTTTATTTTATTTTATCTTCAACTGTTTAGTCCAAACTCCAGTTTAAAAATTCATGCTATTCAAATCCAATATTTATCCTGACTCTTGAGTCCTCACCAATTTGACTTTTAACTTTCGTGAAAACTTATAGGAATCATTTTTCCATTATTAATTAATTTGTATTTAACACCACGCCATACTACTGTACGTTTAGTCAATGCCAAAAACCAAAATATTATACCAAAAGTATCACGCAAAGGCAGTAAATAGAGACTTTCAAAACCTTCTGTATCTTTCAAATTTTTTAAGATTATCCCAGCCGTCAAAAGTCTTAAAACAACTGTAATTCCTAATATTCCTAACCCCCATAAATCCCCCATTCTCACAATAGTGAACAAAATAGCAAAAGGTATTGCCCGGATTAATATAGTTGCAATAAAAGGCCAAGGACGTGCCAAATATGTATTCTGATCCCAATAAATTTGGTGAGTCCACCACTGTTGCCAATTTTTCAAGTCCACAGTCACATCAATAATGTATGGCAAAAGCAACATTTTTTTTCCAGAAGTCCAAACTCTCCGTCCTAGTTCATAGTCTTCTACAAGATAATCTGCTAGACTCTCTAAACCACCAAGCTCTTTTAATGTGCTTCGACTTATGGCGATAGATGGTCCTAAACAAGCATTGGATGCTCCTGTGACTGTTGCAAATATAACGCTAGGAATAAAGTCGGCATTCATAGTTAATAGTTCCATCTTCTCAAACCATCGATGGGCACTTTTGACTTTAAAGAGAGTACAGACACATCCGACGTTGGAATTGGATAAAGGAGATATAATATTTTTGATATAATCAGGTTTAAGATTGGTGTCACTGTCGCTGATAATAATTGTGTCGTGACGTGCTTCAGCTATTGCACCAAGTAAATTATTGACTTTACCATTAGCTCCCGCTTCTTTATTGTCAATAACAACGGAAATTTTCTGGCTACCAATTTCTAGTTGGATATCCTGAAGAATCGGAAGAGCTGAATCTTGAGGGTCTTGAACAGAGTAAATAACCTGATACTCAGGCCAATCTTGAACAGCAATAGTACGCAGATTTGACTTAAGGTCTTTTTCAATACCTCGTACTGGTTTCAGTACAGTCACAGGAGGGTTAAATTTTTCTGTGGCATTTATGTCTGGGATGCTTTTCTTAAAAAAATGTCTGGTCGTCCATACACTTAGAATTGAATATATAGATCCACCGAGGATAGGTATTAGGCAAATTATTTGGAGTACCTCTACAGGGGTCGGCATTAATTGATTCTTGCTTTGATTTTTTCAACTTAAGTATAGTTATATGGTGCTAAATTAGCAATCAGCTTTAATTTGTGAATAGCAGTGAGCGATCGCTGCTTGCTGCGAACATCAAATTAGTCTTCAGTTTATCTGCCCATTAGATCTCTCCAGAAAATAAACTTGCCCTTTATTTAGCATCAGCTAGAGTAGTAAAAGTTCCTCAAAAAATTATTTTTCGTACCTTTTTCCTAAAAATATTTTGCCTGTTCCCTATTCCCTATTCCCTGTTCCCTGTTACCTACTATATGCAAAAAGTCTATATCTTTTTCGGAGATGTCTATTTAGATATTCTCATATTTTTGGTACAGAAGGTTAAGATTTCATAGATTTTTACTATTTTTATTCTAGGCAATTGTTACAGTCGATGGGGATATCGCTATTCCTCAGCTCTGTTTCACGCGCCGTGCATAAGAGTTTCCAACTCACACGGCTTCTAAAGCGGTTTTTCTGCACGGTAAACCACAGTAGGGGCGAATGCCCATTCGCCCCTACAGGGTTTTGGTTGTGACGTGAGGTCATCAAAATGGATAATTACCTCTGGTTAAAACCGTACGGGAATTGAATATAAGGAAATCACAATTTCTTTTTTCTCTTGAAATAGAAGGCAATAAAGCCGGATTGATTAATTATCAATTATCAATTATCAATTATCAATTATTCATTGGTAAATATACTCAAGCATACTGGTTATAATTGGCTACTAAAAATTACATTTTTTATGACTATATCACAATTTATTTAATGAAAATTTATGACTCAAACCGTTGCTTCCACTACCGAAGAAAATCTGAATTTAGGCGTTTTAGCTAAAGAAGCTGGAATTGCCCTGGTTATAAAACTTGCAGGTATTCTTCTGATTTATTTAGTACAGGTTTTCCTCGCCCGATGGATGGGTAGAACCGAGTATGGCATTTATGAATATGTGATAGCTTGGTCTGTCCTGTTAGCCATTCCCGCAGGATTAGGTTTACCTCATACCGTTTTGCGCTTTGTCTCCCAGTACCGGGTGAAAGAAGAATGGGGACTGTTGCGAGGGATAATCCGGAGTAGCTGGTTGATGACTGTTGTAGCAAGTCTCTTGGTTAGCTTGTTAACTGCTGGTGTAATTTTACTGCTCAATTATTACCACCCCTTTGCTTATGCCACTCCTTTATTAATCGGGATTGGTCTGATACCGCTACAAGCACTGGTGAAGTTGCAATTGGAAACAGCTAGAGCCGCCAAGGACGTTACTTTAGCTTATGCGCCATCACAAATAATTTGGCCAGTCTTGCTAATCTGTGGCGCATTTCTGGTCTTAGAGACCAATCACTATCTCACAGGAATTCCTGCGATCGCGATCACTCAAATCACCTTACTAACAGCCGTTTTATTCCAGTTGGGATTATTATTGCTGAAGTTCAACCAAGAATTTGTTGCTAGCAAACCTGCTTATGCTATTGGAGAGTGGTTGGGTGTCGCTTTGATTGTGTTATTACAGTCCGGTTGTTTCATCATTCTCAGTAAAACCGACACGATTATGGTGGGTTCAATATTGGGACCAGAGGAAGCAGGAATGTACGCTGCGGCACTGAAGACGGCTCAATGGGTTGGTTTTGTACCGACCATTATCAATATAGTCGCCGCTCCCAGTTTCGCCGCCCTGTACGCTCAAAACGATATAGAAGGTCTACAAAAGGTGATTTCCACCGTCGCATTGTGGATTTTCTGGCCTTCTATGGCTATTTCCTTATTTCTGATTGTCTTCTCTCAACCTGTTTTAGGAATATTTGGCTCGGAATTTATTGTCGCTAATTGGCAGTTAAAGATTTTGGTGTTAGGACGGGTTATCAATTCTTGGTGCGGTCCTGTCTCCACTTTGATGATAATGACGGGCAATCAAAATAAATCCGCGATGGTTTTTGTTTATGCGACTGCTATCAATATCGTGTTAAATGCGATCGCGATTCCTCTCATTGGTGCGGTAGGTGCCGCTATGGTGACAACTTTTACTTTTGCGTTGTGGAATATTTGGCTAAGTTTTTTAGTCGTGAAATATGTGGGAGTAAGTCCCCTGGTTTTCAGGAGACTTTTTCAACGAGATTCCTCAACATCCGAGATAGGGACTTAGCTCCTTCGCTAAAGCTTCACTGGCAATCATTGAGAAATGGTCGCCAGGAATTTTGTGGATATTGATGCCACTAGCAGCTAGAGAACTCCAACCTTGAATTTGTTCTTCGGCTAATTGTTCCAATTGTTCCTCAGCACAGAAGATAGTAATCCTACCCGAGAAAGGCTGGGGTACATAGCAATAGCTGGCTAGGCTGTTGGCTTGGTAAACGGCAAATAGCTGCTGCATCTGCTCTAGACCGATTTCTGGTGGCAAGAGTTGAAGTCTTGTTCCCTCCTTAAAAATATAGTTTAATTTCTCGTCTAACCCTAGTTGCTCCAGTTCATTTGCTGACACTGGCAGTTCTTTGTGAAAAAGACGACTTAGATGCCCGGCAAAAGAAGTTACCATCTTCGCTTCATCTGGTTGAGGTTTTTTGAACAAGAAAGGAGAAAAAGGATCTATCAATGCCAAGAGTGATATTTCATGTCCTAAAGAGCTTAACTGTTGAGCCATCTCAAAAGCGATTTTCGCACCCAAACAGTAACCGCCAAGTTTGTATGGTCCTTCAGGTTGAACGGTCTGTATTGCTTCAATAAAAGAGGTAGCCATGTTCTCAAAGCGAGTTAAAGGCTTTTCTTCTCCATTGAGTCCTATAGATTGCAGACCATAGAAAGGTTGTTCCACATCCAATTGGCGAGCTAGAGGCGCTAAACACAGAACAATGCCTCCCCTAGGATGAACGCAGAAAAATGGTGGCTTTGAACCGGTTTGCCGAATTGGAACTAAAGGCGAACAACTTTGAGTCTTGGGGTTCGCACTGAGTAAACGACCTTGGCTTTCGATGGTAGGTTCGGTAAACAGAGTTGTCAAAGGTAGCCTCATTCCAAACTGCTGTTCGATACTCCCCATCAAGCGCAACCCTAACAGGGAATGACCGCCTAAGTCAAAAAAGTTGTTTCGCACTCCCACCACAGGGATATTGAGCAACCGAGACCAAATTTGTGCCAGTTGCAGTTCTGTGGTGGTACGGGGGGGGATTTCTCCTACTTCCTGGGTAGAAACATCTGGTGCGGGTAAAGCTCGTCGGTTCACCTTGCCGTTGGGAGTCAAGGGTAGAGACTCCAAGATGACAAAAACTGCCGGAATCATGTAATCTGGTAGCTTGCGTTTGAGGAAGCTGCGCAATTCACTGATGACTGGTTGAGAACCGTTGGCGACGACATAAGCAACCAGGCGTTTATTCCCAGGAATGTCCTCTCTGGCAATAACCACTGCTTCTTTGACTTGAGCGTGTTGTAGCAGCACTGCTTCTATTTCTGGTAGTTCAATCCGATATCCTCTGAGCTTGACTTGGAAATCTTTGCGTCCGAGAAATTCCAGACTGCCATCGGGTCGAAGGCGACCTAAATCTCCCGTGCGGTAAATGTGCTTGTTACCCCCGTCTGGGTCAGCCAAAAAAACTTTGTCCGTTAGCTTTTGTTGCTGCCAATACCCCAAGGCGATATAGGAACTGCGAATTCCGATTTCTCCATAGAAATCCGTGACCTCTCCATTGTCGTCGAGCAAAATAATTTCTGTTTCTTCTACCGGATAACCTACTGGTACTTTATTTCCTACTTCTGTTTGTCGATCGATAAAATATTGTAAAGTCACAGTCGATTCTGTCGGTCCGAGACCATTGACTAAGATACAATCAGCACTGAAGTGCTGTTGGTAAATTTGCACATCTTGGTGTTTAACCTCCTCTCCTCCTAAGACGATTAAACGCATCTGTGGCAAATAGTCTGCTGCTGTCAGGTGACTCTCCAAGTACCGGAATACAGTAGGAGTGGAGTGATAAATGGTAATCCCGGACTGCTGAAGATACTCCGGGACGGCAGCTAAACCTTCAGATTTGAGGTCAAAGGGATACAGAGTCGCACCATTTAATAAGGCAGCAAAGATATCCATAATTGCTGCATCAAAGGATATGGATGACAGCAGGGTTAACTTATCATCGGCAGTAATTTTGAGATTATTGGTATAGTTCCTGATGAAATGCAGCACGTTGCGATGATTTTGCATCACTCCTTTGGGTCGTCCCGTGGAACCCGATGTGTAGAGTATGTATGCGAGTTGGTCTGGGGTAATTTCTGGTTTCATCACAGAGCCATGGTCTGTTACATCTTCCGTATCAATATTTATGAGGGTTATTGCCACCGGACATAATTCTACCGCTAATTCCCGATTTGCGTTGTTGGTCGCTATTGCCGTTGCCTGAGAATCTTCTAAGATATAAGCCAGTCTTTCTCTCGGATAGCTATGGTCGAGGAAAATATAAGTTTTTCCGGCTTTGAGGACTCCTAAAATTGCTGCTATTGCTGGGGCGTCATGTTCTAATAACAAGGCAATTCGTTGTTGGGCATCACCGCATTTGTCGAGGATAAGCCAGGCTATTTCATTGGCGGTTTGTTCTAGTTGCGTATAAGTCCATTGGTAATTCTTGGTTTTGATGGCCAGATTCTGGGGATATTGCCTCACCTGTTGGGAAAACCTCTGTGGGATTGATTGCTCTATTTCGCCGCGCGCAAATTCCCTAAAGCCAAGGCTTGCAGAAATCTGTTCCCTGAGGTCGGGGTAATGCTTCTGTTTGTTTCTCAATAGAGCCAAACCTGAGAGCCTCTTTTCGGGACTGGTGACAATCTGCTCTAATAAATACTGATAGTGTTCCAGCAGTTGTGACATTCTCAGGGAACTAAATAGCTCGGCATTGTACGCCAATGTCAGTTGAATGCTCTCACGGGTTTGGAGAACATATAGGGTTAAGTCAAACTTAGACTGAGCAACTCCTAAAGAGAGGTTTTCTACTGTCATTCCCGGAAGTGACAAGGGGCGACGGGGCACATTCACCATATCGAACCAAACTTGAAATAAGGGATTTCGACTCAAATCTCGCTCTGGTTGCAACTGTTCCACGAGCTTCTCAAAGGGCAGATCTTTATGAGCATAAGCCCCCAAGGTTACTTCCCGCACTCGTCCTAATAATTCCCCAAAACTGGGATTTCCTCCCAAGTCAGTTCGCAACACTAAGGTATTGACAAAAAAGCCCAGCAGACCTTCTAATTCTGTGCGGTCGCGATTAGCAATAGGCGTGCCGACAATAATATCTGACTGTCCTGAATAACGTGATAGTAATACTTTGAATGCTGCCAGTAAAGTCATGTACAACGTCACGCTTTCTTGCCTGCTCAACTCTTTGAGGGATGATGTGAGTTCTTGGGATAGTTGGCAAGATTTTTTGCCACCGGTGAAAGTTTGAACTCTTGGACGGGGATAATCTAGGGGCAGTTCTAAGACAGGTAGCTCCCCTGATAATTGCTGTTTCCAGTAGTTGAGTTGGGTTTCTAAGACTTCCCCTTGTAACCACTGCCTTTGCCACGCGGCATAGTCGGCATATTGAATGGGTAATTCTGCTAATGGTGAGGGTTTGCCAGAGCTGAAAGCTTGATAGATCGCGGACAACTCTTGGCGCAAAATTCCCCTTGACCAGCCATCAAAAGCAATATGATGCACGTTCAACAGCAAAATTTGCTTTTGCTCTTCTAGTTGCAATATCTTCGCCCGCAGTAACGGTGCTTGTTCTAAATCAAACGGTTGGTTCTGTTCGGCTTCTGTCAACTTTTGTACTTGCAGCGATTGGTCTGGTTCTGATAATTCCCGTAAGTCGATGACAGCCAAAGTTAGTTGACACTCTGGTGCGAGCGCCATCCGCGCCACACCAGAGACTGACTGAAAGCTCGTCCGCAGCACTTCGTGACGTCTGATTATTTCTGTTAGAGCTTTTTCTAGGGCATCTATGTTGAGTTCCCCAGTGAGCTGCCATACACTCGGCATATTGTATGCTGAGGTATCTCCTTCTTCTAGTTGATGGAGGAACCACAGTCGTTCTTGGGCAAAACTTAAGGGCAAGTCTTGCTCGCGAGATACCCTCTCGATAGCTGGGGCGATGGGGAGTTGCTCATTATTTTGACTCCTGCGGTTGAGTTGTGCTTCTAGTTGGGCAACTGTGGAGGCTTCAAAGATACTGCGGAGGGGCATTTCTATCTTGAAGGTTTCTCGCAACCTGGAAATAACTTGCATCCCTAACAGGGAATGTCCTCCCAGTTCAAAGAAGTTATCGTGAATTCCGCAGCTTTCTATTCCCAAGACTGATGCGTAGATGTCCGCTAGCAATTCTTGGGTCGGAGTTTGGGGGGGGACAAAGCTAGCTTCTAGTCTGGTGTCTAGTTCTGGTGCGGGTAAGGCGCGTCGGTTCACCTTGCCGTTGGGAGTTAAGGGTAGAGACTCCAAGAGCACAAAAGTCGCCGGAATCATGTAATCCGGTAGTTTGCTTTTCGCGAAGCTGCGCAATTCACTGATGACTGGTTGAGATCTGTTGGCAACGACATAAGTAACCAGGCGTTTATCTCCAGGAATATCCTCTCTTGCAATCGTTACTGCTTCTTTGACTTGAGCGTGTTGTAGCAGAACTGCTTCTATTTCTGGTAGTTCAATCCGATATCCTCTGAGCTTGACTTGGAAATCTTTGCGTCCCATAAATTCAAGAGTGCCATCAGGTCGCCGACGACCTAAATCTCCCGTGCGGTAAACTCGCTTGTTACCCCCTTCTGGGTCAGCTAAAAAAACCTTGTCGGTCCGCTGAGGTTGCTGCCAATATCCCAAGGCGATATAGGGACTGCGAATCCCGATTTCCCCATAGAAATCTGTGACCTCTGCGTTGTCGTCGAGCAAGATAATTTCTGTTTCTTCGAGGGGATAACCTACTGGAACCCGATGATCTACCTCTGTTTGAGGATGGATAAAATACTGTAAGCTAATGGTCGATTCTGTCGAACCCATCAGATTGACTAAGATACAGTTCTGACTGAAGTGCTGTTGGTAGATATCGACATCTTGGGGTTTAACCTCCTCTCCCCCCAGGACTATTGAACGCATCTGTGGCAAATAGTTTCCTGCACTCAGATTCGGAGTCCAGTGTCGGTATACGGTGGGGATGGAGTGATAAATGGTAATCTCGGACTGCTGAAGATAAGTCGGCACGGGAGCTAGACCTTCAGATTTGAGGTCAAAGGGATACAAGGTCGCACCATTTAATAAGGCAGCAAATATGTCCACAATTGCACCATCAAAACACATCGATGACAGCAAGGTTAACTTATCATCGGAGGTGATTTTGAGATTATTTGTATAGTTCCTGATGAAATGCAGCACGTTGCGATGATTTTGCATTACCCCTTTGGGTCGTCCGGTGGAACCCGATGTGTAGAGTATGTATGCGAGTTGGTCTGGGGTAATTTCTGGTTGGCTGTAAGACCAATCTCCCCCTACATCGACCCGATCAATATTAATGAGCGTTATTTCCTCTCGGAGCAATTCCACTGCCAATTCCCAATTCCGGTTGTTGGTCGCCACCGCCGTTGTCTGGCTATCTGAGAGGATATAAGCCAGTCTTTCTTTCGGATAGCTCGGGTCGAGGAAAACATAAGTTTTTCCGGCTTTGAGCACTCCTAAAATTGCTGCTATTGCTGGGGCGTCATGTTCTAATAGCAGGGCAATTCTTTGTTGGCCACCACCGCATTTATCGAGGATGAGCCCGGCTATTTTATTGGCGGTTTGTTCTAGTTCCGTATAAGTCCATTGGTAATTCTTGGTTTTGATGGCCAGATTCTGGGGATATTGCCTCACCTGTTGAGAAAATCGCTCTGGGATTGATTGCTCTATTTCCGATTTGGCAAATTCCCTAAAGCCTGGGCCTGGAGAAATCTGCTCCCTGAGAGAGGGATAATGCTTCTGGGAGGTTATTAGTTGATTGGGAGCTATTGGCTTCAGCGCAATATCTTTTGAAATATGAGTTTGTTTAGACATAGGATAACGAAAAAGGGTATATCATAAAAATGGGACAAAAATTAGGTGAGATTGGGTATAAGATTTAAATAGGACTTACGCACCTCAACGTATTTCCGTCATTGCGACCGATAGGGAAGCAATCTCAAGTCCTAGTTTTTCGTTCCTCATGCGTAAGTCCTGTTAAAATCTCCCCCGACCAGAAAATACTACTACCAAAAATACCAATAATTGCACCAAAACAATACTAGGACCTGAAGGCAAATTAAAAGCACCAGATAATACCATTCCTATCACCCCACTCATAGCGCCAATTAGTGCAGAAACTCCTAAAAATGGTAAAAATTCATTACAAATTAACTTGGCTGTAGCTGCTGGAATTACTAAAAAAGCATTTACCAATAAAATACCAACTGCTCTAATAGTAAGAGCGATCGCTAAGGACAAAATAATCATAAATATATATTGATATCTCTGTACAGGAATTCCCTGAATTTGTGCTAATTCAGCATTCAAAGTTAACAATATTTGTTTTTGTAAAGTGAGCAATAACCAACCCAAAGATACAGCCAATAAAATTACCAGAAAAACTAAATCTAAATTACTAATTGCCAGAATATCACCAAACAATATAGACAATAAATTACCACGATATCCAGGTACAAAATTAAACCCTATTGTTCCCAATGCAACTGAACCCGCGACCGTGATACTTAAAATCGTATCTCCACCTAAATTAGTTCTTTCAATTAAATAATTTATTCCTAATCCAAATAATAGCAAAAACCCAATTAAAGCCATCATTGGAGGTAACTGTAATAAAGCACCTAAAACTACAGCTAAAAAAGCAGTATGACCTAAAGACTCTCCAAATAAAGATAACTGGCGTAAAATCACAAAACTACCGAGAATACCTCCCAAAATTCCTAATAGAATACCGCCAATAATTGCTCGTTGCATAAAAGGCAGGCTAAATAAACTAATCGATTCTGAAAAATTCATATTAATAAGTAAGAAGTATAAGAAGTAAGACTAAAAATTCTAGATTTGATTAATCAAATATTGATCGGAAAAACTTTTTATTTCTAGTGATTATTTTTGCAAAGATGAAAATATCTAGTAAAACTCTTTCCATAAATCTCAGTCAAATTATCCTCATCCAAAGTTACGCTAGGTTTACCTTGACATAATAAACGACGATTTATACAAATAACCTGGTCACAATAACGACTAACCATATCTAAATCGTGGGAAACTTGAACAATAGAAAAGCCATTTTCTTTCTGTAAATTTGCTAATAATTCTGCAAACTCTACTTCTCCAGTTGGGTCTATGCCAGCCATCACTTCATCTAATATTAATAACTGCCGAGGTTCCACTAAACAATATGCTAATAAAACCCGTTTTAACTCCCCTCCACTTAAACTTCTTATTGGCTGTTTAGCTTGATTTTGTAAGTTAACTTGTAGCAAAGCTTTTTCCACAGACATAAGTTTTTGGCGCGACTTCATCAAACCTCGTTGTGGGGAACCCAAACTAACTAATTCAGCCACAGTCAAAGGAAAACTCCGGTCAAAAGGTAACTTCTGGGGAATATAAGCAATTTTCTGCCAGTGTTTTCCTAAATCTTTTATTTGTCTACCAAGAATTTCTACATAGCCAGACTCATAAGAAATTAAACCTAATATTGCTTGAATTAATGTGCTTTTTCCAGCGCCATTAGGTCCAATTATTGCCGTATTACTGCCAGGAAAAATTTGAAATGATACAGATTCTACTGCTTGATATTTGCCTCTCACTACTGTCAAATTTTGTACATTGATTACTGGGAGGTTTTTGTTGATTGGTACTACTTTCACTGACAAACTTCCTCTAAACTTTCTCAATTATTTTTTATAGCAGTCAAATAATGTTTTGAGTCTAATATGAAATACCTTAATGTTTACTACAAAAGATTGAGATGAAGATGGGGGTAGGGTAATTGGGCAGTGGGTAAATTCGTGTATTTGCACAATTTTTTGTATTTCATATAACAAATAACTATGTATTGTATCTAATTTTTTGATTTATCCTTCAATAAGGCAGATTTCAGCTCAGTAAGGTATATTTGTGGCGGGCAAGATGCCCGCAATACAAAGTTGGAATTGAGCAATTAGGATAAATATTTGGGAGGCTAAAACAAAATTACAAACAAAAACTTTTTTATAACTAATTACCCGCCAAAATAGCTTCCCCGGAGGGAGCAAATTATATAATTTTACTGGCAAACTTCCTCTAAGGTTTTTAAATTATTTCTCATTGCAGTAAAATAATGTTCTGGGTCTAACAAACCGCTTTCAAGTGGATCTAATTTTTTGACTGGTACTCCAATATCTTTAGCAATTTGCTGCACTCGACTATCATTGTATCCAATTTCTCCCAGTAAAGCTTTGACTTGATATTCTTTAGTTGCATTTATTACTCTTTGAATATCTTTAGGCGTAATATTATCTTGTGGCAATTCTACCACTGCCATTTGTTGTAAATTATAGCGTTTTGCCAGATAGGGATAGGCATCGTGAAAAGCAATAAATTTACATCCTTGGAAGGGAGCTAAACGAGTTTGAAATTCTTGGTCAAGTTGCTGTAATTTTTGCAGATAAATATTAGCATTTGTCTGATAAGTAGTTGTATTATTCGGGTCAGCTTTAATTAAACCATCGCGAATATTCTTGATTTGTTGTTGTGCTAAAACTGGGTCTAACCAAACATGAGGGTTTCCCTCTTCGTGACTGTGGTGGTGGTGATGGTCGTGGTCATGGTCGTGGTCATCGTGGTCATCGTGGTCATCCTCCTTTTCTTCTATAGGTTCAATATTTTGACTAGCATCAATTTCTTGTAGTTGAGAGTTACCAGCAGAATCAACTAATTTCTCTAAAAATTCTTCAAAACCCAACCCATTTTTGACTAATACATCTGCTGCTGCAATAGTACGAGCATTTTCCGGTGTTGCCTGATAGTCGTGGGGATCTGTTCCGGGAGGAATTAAAAGTTCTACTTCTCCAGTTTCTCCCGTGACTCCTTTGGTAAAGATATATATAGGCAAGAAAGTTGCAACTATCTTAGTTCCATCTCTATTTTGAGCGACGCTGCTAACATTTCCTAGAGAAACAGTTGTGATAAGTGCTGCTACTCCTAATAATGAACTACCAAGCCATTGAAATTTTCTGAACATTCGTTTTGACCTATTGTGAGAATGATTATCATTCTAATATAAGGTACTGGACAGTACAAAGTTTTTTCATTAATATTTTAGATGACAAAATGCTCCAGT
>NZ_JBNHEP010000281.1:0-8855 GCF_050015995.1 Dapis brunnea BLCC-M229
CGGGAAATTTTCTGACTATTGCGTATAGAGCAATAGTAAATTCATTTTCTGAAGCGCACGCCGGATGTGGATGGATCGGGAAATTTTCTGACTATTGCGTATAGAGCAATAGTAAATTCATTTTCTGAAGCGCACGCCGGATGTGGATGGATCGGGAAATTTTCTTCTATTGTGTATAGAGCAATAGTTGAATTCATTTTCTGAAGCACACGCCGGATGTGGATGGATCGGGAAATTTTCTGACTATTGCCTATAGAAGCTCTAAGTGTATCTCTGCAAAGCTGCGGGTTTTTGGCAAAGGAGGACCGAGTCAGGAGGACCGAGTCAGGAGTCAGAGAAATAGGATAGGGGAAAAAAGTAGAATCTAGGCCCCAATCTCCCAATCTCCCAATCTCCCAATCTCCCAATCTCCCAATCTCCCAATCTCTAAATAGATCCCAATCTCCCAATCTCCCAATCTCTAAATAGATCCCAAATGGGTTCTATAGAGCAATAGTATCTTCATTTTATTAAGCACCTGGGGGATGTGGATGAGTAGTGGATTTTTCCTGCTGGACTGACACAGCTAAAACTGTTCAGAGCACTTTTTCCTATAATTCTTGTTATGCCAAGGTTTGACGATTTTTTTCTAATGCACCATTTAAGGTGTGTCGGTCTACTACCGAACTCCCGACACTCCCGACACTCCGCTACTCCCCCCTACTCCCTACTCCCTCTTTTGTTGATTCTGCCACAGTCGTAACTATTTCTTGGAATATAATCTCATCCTTACGAGGGTCAGCATGAGCAACCTTCACCTCTAGGCGATCGCCCACCTCAACCGATCGACCAAACCGCATCGCCAACTCTAACCCCAACTCCTCCAACAACACCAACCCCAAATTAATTTCCTCCTTCAACCAGCGAATTATCAAAGCTTGCCAAACCTCGTCAGAATTACGCCGTAAATATTCCAACCCCCAATAACGGTTAGTAAACCGTTCCACACTAGAAGCTTCCTTCACCGCAGGAACTAAACTCATCACCATTTCTTGCATTTGGTCTGGAGTAAAAGGTAACGGATCTCCGCGCAGATGAGCTTTAATCTGAAAATGCGCCAATAGATCGCTATAACGCCGAATTGGAGAAGTAACCTGAACGTAAGTTTCTAAAGCTAAACTTGCGTGACGAGCAGGTATAGTACCCATTTCACTTTTAGGCATACATCGACGCATAGCAGTAGAACGAACCGGACCTGCTGGCAATAACATTAGTTCTGCTTCTGGTGGGAGTTCCGGTTGAGGTTGACTGCGGTAAGGTAGAGGAATATTATGTTCTTGACCATATTTTGCGCCTACTTCCCCTGCTAAAATCATCATCTCTGCGACTAGCTGCCTTGATGGTGAATCATCCAAAACCTCTACTGTTATTTCTTCTCCTTCATTTTTAACCTTGATTACCGACTCTGGCATATATATACTAATCGAGCCTTGTGACTGTCGCCACTTAAATCTTTGTTTAGCCCAATCATTTAGAGCATGAATTTCTGGTTCTGGCTTAATCTTTAACTGTAGCATTTCATCCACATCATCATAAGTGAGGCGGTAGGTGGGTTTAATTAAGCTGGCATGAATTGTGTAATCTATAACTGCCCCAGTTTCATCTAAAAGAATGCCAAAACTCAGAGCGCTGCAAACTTGCCCCTGAATTAAACTCATTGGCCCTGTTGCTAACTCTGAGGGAAACATCGGAACCATACCAGTAGGTAAATATAAGGTAGTGGTTCTGCGTCTAGCCTCTAGGTCTAATTCATCACCAGGAGTAAGTAAACGAGTAGGGTCAGCTATATGCACCCATATCCGTTGTTGACCATCTTCTAAAAATTCTATGCTCAGGCCATCGTCTATTTCTCGCGTACTTTCATCATCAATTGTATAGACTTTTAGATGGGTTAAGTCCAAACGATTTGTGTCTGGATCTGGTGGGAGGGATTGCAGGCAGCTTTTGGCCACTTCTAGTACCTTGGTAGAAAAATATGTTGGGATCTGGCTACGTCGCAAATATAGATTTTCATGCTCGCTCCATATACCTAGATCCACTAATAGTTTAAATGCTGCTTCTGAAGTTTCTGGTAGTTCTAAGATAGCCAAGGTTTCCATGGCCTGACTGCGATGGGAGCTTTCTTCTCCATGAGTCGCAAATTTTTCTATAGCATCTAGGCGATTATAATCACTTTGTTGCCAGTTTACTTCTTCTCCTGCTAGTCGGTTATGGACCCGCAGTAAAAAGTTTTCTAGTTCTTGTTTTCGTTGCTTTTGGACTTCTTGTTGATGTTTGATTTCTGCTACTTGGGCTATGGGGCGGGGTTCGTAGCGATCGCCTTTTTGTTTAAAGTAGAGTTTATCGTCTGATAATAATATATGGGCTGCGTAACATTGGCTTGGTGTTTGTTCTGAAAATAGCAATAGTGCCATTTCTGCTGGGTTTACTGTTTCTGCTTCTTCTACTAGCAGTTCCCATGCTACTTCTAGACTAGAAGGGTCTAGATAGATTTCTACTTCTTGAAGAAATTGGGGAATTTCTGATGATTTGTAATTTTCTCCTGCTACTTCATAACTTATTTGCTTTGGGGGTATACTATTAGATTTACCATTTGCTTCTACCACGACCCAGTTTTTTTTACCATCAGGACGTTCTGCTACAGCTAGTCGCCGCTCTCCGTGCAGTCTAAATTCTATTAATTTTCCCTTCTCCACTTTATTTTAAATTTATATTGTGTAAGTTTTCTTAAGCTTTGTCTGGGTTGTGGTTTTTTCTATAAATCTTGTTTGAGATTCTTTCACTCTGACATTGTCCCAAGGTTAACAGACTGGCTTTATAGCGGTAGCTCTCTCAAATTCACTGATAGCAGCTCTCTATCTCAAGGGCTTACCCACCTCTAAGCCTCCACATACAGGATAAATGATACCCACCGCCGTTTTGTATTAGAATCACTTTTACTCACAATGACGTCCAACTCCAGTTTGACCTTTTGACAAGTTAACTCAGAGTTTTTAATTGAACGCCATACTATAAGTTCTTGTCAATTTACTTACTTTTAAAGGTGGGTACTACCGCTACTCCCGCTCAAGTCATCATATTCTAAATTTCTGCTTACTAGCTTATTTATTCACCGTCAATTCCCTGCCCGTTAAACTGTCACTATAAAGGGAGATTCTTTGATCGATCATGTAGGGTTAGATATATCTGAATTTTGCCAATTTTCCCAAAATCTCCAATCTCAAACCTCCGAGTTTCAGCTCTCCTTATTAACGTAAGGCAACAATGCCACTAATCTGGCTCTTTTGATGCTTTTTGTCAAATCTCTTTGCTGTTTAGATGTTAAACCTGTGATTCTTCTTGGCAGAATTTTTCCTCTTTCTGTTACATATTTCTTCAGTAATTCGACGTCTTTGTAGTCGATTGGTTCTCCTGGTTTAATTGGTGATACTCTTTTCCGATAGTAATTTGGCATTGCTAATTATTTGTTCGTTATTTTTGTTTACGTTTTAACTGTCTAATGTTTTTTTATACTCACTGAATTTTTACTTAATTTCTTTGTGAACTGTATGTTTATTACAGTGAGTACAGAATTTCTTCAACTCTAATCTTGATGTTGTATTCCTACGATTTTTAGTGCTTGTGTACCTAGAAACACCTTGTGAACGTTTATCAGAATTAGTTCTACACTCTGTACACTCTAGTGTAATAATAATTCTTACTCCCTTAGCCATATTTCACTTTCCCAATATCTTAGACACAAATTATTATTTTCTCATATAACGCTTGGCTTCGTCAAGCAACCACCTGAGCTTAATATCTACGGAGTAACCACGCATAGTTCCCACTACTATTGTCTGGGATACTCTGTCATGGAAAGCTTGCTGATACCTTTCAAGATCTACCAAAGCTACTGTAAAGTCTAAAAATAAGGGCATTATTAGTAGTAAAACAGCAGCATTTCCAGATGTCAAATTACTCATGCCTAGCATGGCCAATGACCCAGCTAATGCTAAAATTCCTTCTCGTTTTGATAATTCTAAGATACCAGGAGTTCTTTGGTATCTAGTATCTAAAACTTTCATATCTAGAGCAAAGTGGCCTATACTCTGACCTTGGTTTTTGTAGACCATTAGCACTCGTATAGCTATCCAAAGTACCACAAAAAATAAAGTAAAAGTGAACCAATTATTGCTAATTATGGCGCTGAGAAACCAAACCACTCCGGCATCTATACTGAATGCTGCTGCACGACGGGATAGAGGGGCTTTTGGCAGTTGGGGTATAATATCATCACTCATTATGCTTGACTCTAATTATTTGGTCTGGCTAGCAAAATTTTTAATTGCTTTATTGGCTTTTTTTACTATTGTAAATTACTGTTTTTAATTTGGTAGTAATCCTAAATGATTTGTCAAAAATCTAGACATAATATCAAAACTCTGAAATTATGCTCCCTGTTCCTTGTTTCCTAATTCCAATATTTTTTTCACAATTACACCTATGAGTGCTATATTATGATTTAATTATATTTTTTCTTTGTCAATTTTGCCTAATCTTTGAGAAAGATAAAATTATAAAAAGACAAAAATCATAAAGCTCTTAGTTTTCTTGGCTTCCGATGTCTATAGCAGTAAACCGATAGTTGAGTTACTAGCTTCTCTAAAACTAATTATTAATTTCTATTTTATTTTCAGGTAAACTAGATATAATAATTAAATCTCAAATCTCAAACTGAGAATCTACTAAAATATTTAGAATGCTGGTCTTGCTGATTTTAGGTATTAAGTGAGTCATTCAGATAAGTTAAGAGTCATTAATCTCCTTGTTAAAAAATATCTATAGTAATCCCCTGTATATTCGTGTCAAAAATCTTACTGCTTTTTAGGGAACAGGGAACAGGAAACAGGGAACAGGTAAGACTTTCAGTTTTTTTATTTACTTTTTGATTACCCGCAACCTATGCGCGGATTGCTATAGTTGTCATAAAATTCATAAAAAATACCTTTATAGTCGATTAATTGTGACTTTTAAGTATTGATAATCCTAATCATATATTGATTGTTAAATGCCAATTATTCAATATGATAAATTCTAATTTAGGAATTTTGCTGTTAATTTTATAGTCTTAATAAAATTATTAAAACTCGTTCATAATGATTAGAAAAATTGGCAAAGTCAGCAATTAATTTATAAGTTATAAGTACAATTAAAGAGAAAGGAATATTTATAAATAAACAAGCATGGATTTAATTTTGATACTGTATTTATGGCAAAGGGGTAGCTGGTACATACATATTGGTTTCGTTTTTGATAAATGAAATGAATCCAAAATATGAAGGCAAGTAAAAAATAGAAAAACTAAAAAATTAATAGCTAATATTAACTATTATAGTAAACCAACCTGACTAAACTAATAGAAAATATATCTCAAATTATCACCAATGAAAGTTAATTTTAATATTGTTAGGCAGAATCAAAATACTCAACCCAAATTTCAAACTTATACCCTAGAAGTTGAACCAGGCAATACAATTTTAGAATGCCTCAATCGTATTAAATGGGAGCAAGATGGAACTTTAGCTTTTCGGAAAAACTGCCGGAATACTATCTGTGGTAGTTGTGGAATGCGAATCAACGGTCGTTCAGCTTTAGCTTGCAAAGAAAATATTAGAAACGAATTAGCTAGACTAGAAAAAATAGCTGATAATAATTACGAGCATTCTACTGCCAAATCTCTTCCAGAAATAACTATTTCTCCTATGGGCAATATGCCAGTAATTAAAGATTTAGTAGTAGATATGAGTAGCTTTTGGCAAAATCTAGAAACAGTTGAACCTTATGTAAGTACAGAAGCAAGAAAGATTCCAGAAAGGGAATTTCTACAGACTCCTGCTGAACGGGATAAACTAAATCAAACGGGAAATTGTATTCTATGTGGGGCTTGTTATTCTGAATGTAATGCTCGTGAAGTTAATCCAGATTTTGTTGGGCCACACGCTTTAGCGAAAGCTTACAGAATGGTAGCTGATTCGCGGGACGACCAAACAGAGAAAAGATTAGAAAAATATAATCTTGATACTACTGGAGTTTGGGGTTGTACCCGTTGTTATTATTGTAATTCTGTCTGCCCGATGGAAGTTTCACCTATGGATCAAATAGGTAATATTAAACAAGAAGTTCTCGCTCGTAAAGACCAACAAGCTAGTCGTTCTATTCGCCACCGAAAAGTATTAATTGATTTGGTTAAGGATGGAGGTTGGATTGATGAACGAAAATTTGGTATTCAGGTAGTTGGTAACTATTTTCGAGATATTCAAGGGTTATATAGTTTGGGACCTTTGGGATTAAGAATGTTGGCCAAGGGTAAGTTTCCTTTAACTTTTGAACCTTCTGAGGGAACTAAAACTGTGCGATCGCTGATTGAATCAGTGAAAAGCTTGGACAATAAATCTAGTGAGGTAAAGCAATAACTTTTATCTATAATTTGTTTAGATATAAACTCTTTTGGAGCTTTCTCAAGATTAAGTTTTTTTTAATAGGAGTCAGGACTTAAGAGTTAAAACTCAGAAATACGATCAAATTCAATTTGAGGGCAAGTTTTTACTTAAAAATTGATGCTTAAAAGAGTTAATATCATGTCCGGTTGAACAGTTATAAATAATTAGGGAGGAGACAGTAGACAACCCACCCCTAACCCCTCCGGTGGAGGGGAAGATAGAAGATAGGGAAAAAAGTGTTTTCATCACGCTCTTATCCGGACATGGTATAACTCATGCACAATACGACTTGGAGTATGGGAAAAATGACCCTTACTTTGAGTTCAAAAAAATATAGTGAGTTGTTAGTTAAATATCAGCCAAAGCTAATAATGGTAATAAAAACAGAGGAGGAAAATGAAAAAGCACACCGCAGTTGTAGAGGAACTAATACAGGTTCAAAATCTCACTCCAGAGCAAGAAGCTTTGTATGAGTTATATCATGTCTGGATGAACAGTTATAAATAATTGGGGAGTCCTCAGTCCTCAGTCCTCAAGAGGGAGAACGGGAGGAGGAGAAAGTTTTTTTTATAACTAATTAAGCGGACATGATATAACAATTTAATTAAATATATCTTAAATTGATTCTGTAGTGCTTCTTATTTTAATCCCCTAGAATATTTTTTTCTCTTGCCTATTACCAGTGAAGTTGTTCCCTGAAATAGAAAACTTAGTTATTTTATCCATTTGAGAATATAGTATAAGATCAAAACAAAGTATATCAATAATTATGTCGGAAAATTCTACTTCTTCATCTACATCAGAACCTACAAAAAAAGTCACAACTGCCAAGGTAGCTGAACCAGCTTTTGGTTGGAATACTTATGCCGAACGAATCAATGGCAGATTTGCTATGGTAGGATTTGTGATTTTATTATTATTGGAATTATTTACTCATCAAGATTTGTTTTCTTGGCTAGGTTTGCGCTAGAAAAATCTAGTTTGATTTCTATTATTTGGTAGTCCTAAACAAGTAAGGATGTATTGTACTGCTGAATGAAGTACCAAATAGCCCTAAGATGATTCTCTAATTTTTTGGAGAATTATATAATTTATCTCAGCCTATTATTTATTGTTAGGTAAAATGTTAATAAGTAGTCTTTATAATGTATTTAAGTATTATACCAATTTAATAAAATAATGCGACAAAAAGGAAAGCTATCAATTTATGTCTAGAACAAGCTTCTAGAATTGCATAAGCTACTTATCTCTATCATTATTTACATTTTTTTCTTCAATATTTATTTCTTCTTCCCTCTTTCTTATTCAGACCTAATACTATTTGTAAAAATCTTTTTTCCAAATGGTATTAGCTATTAACCATTCAAATAGCTGTCATTTCATTTATCAGTTAACAGTTAGCCTCCTGCGAAGTAACTGCGTTAATAAGTCTCACTACCTCCTACTTAATTAGGAGGCAATAAAATCCTAAATTTCCTTTTTTCTCCCCTTTCAAGGGGAGACTATTAACCTTATTTCTTGGTCAGACTTGAAAAGTTAGTTTTCAGTTTTCAAGGCGTATGATGTGGGATTAAAACCTCATCATACGCCTACCACTAATCAATTCTGCTTGGTGTAGGGAACTTAAATCTTGAGGTTTTAGCTGATAGCTCTTTGCGGATAATTCCGGCACGGAAATGCTAGAATGTAATAGCTAGTTAACTTTTTTCATGGTTATAAATCTGATGTTTCTCCTGATTGAATTACTTGCAGATTATACTCACCCCTACCTGTTTTATCGTAAGAGTTAACTATTACCCGGTATTTACCTGTAACAGTTAAAGTAATTGTTAGTTGAGAGTTTGTATTTTTCTGGTTAATATCATCATGTTCTCCAAGTAATTCACCAGTCGGGCTAAAGACTGCTAAATAAGTATCAAAATCAGGACTTTCTAAAGTTACAGTTACTACCTGGCCTTCTGTACCTTCAAAAGTATGTTCATCATAAATACTTTCATCGGATGGTAGCACTAAGTCACCATCACTAAGTGTTCCTTCTTGCTGTAAAATTACTTTTTGTTCTTGGGTGGGGGGAGTAGTTTCTGGTGATGGACTCTCCTCTGGAGTCGGAGTAGTTTCTAATAGTGGGGTTGCTTCTGGAGTCGGAGTAATTTCTGGTGATGGACTCTCCTCTGGAGTCGGAGTAGTTTCTGAAGATGGACTCTCATCTGGAGTGGGAGTAGTTTCTAATAGTGGGGTTGCTTCTGGAGTGGGAGTAGTTTCTAGTGATGGACTCTCATCTGGAGTGGGAGTAATTTCTGGCAGTGGGGTTGCTTCTGGAGTGGGAGTAGTTTCTGG
>NZ_JBNHEP010000281.1:8955-16426 GCF_050015995.1 Dapis brunnea BLCC-M229
GAGTGGGAGTAATTTCTGGCAGTGGGGTTGCTTCTGGAGTGGGAGTAGTTTCTGGCAGTGGGGTTGCTTCTGGAGATAAATTATCCTGGGCTAAAATTTCCGAGTTAGTTAAGATTTCATTTATATAGCTAGAATTGACAAACACCAGATCGGGTGGAAATAGAGGGGAAAGTGAAGGTTTTCCCAGAATAGTTAGTAGACTAAAAGGAGCGATCGCCCAAAATCTTGCTTGACTCATTAATCACCTCAAATATATTACTTAAATTCTCCAACTAGCCTACTAGCATAGTGGGAAATAATCACAAATAATTATTAACTAAAAAAGTTTAGGGTGGATTTTAGTCAGTAGTTATACAAATTATTAAAAATATTGCTATACTTAGGAGCTGGAAAAAATAACGTTCAAAAGAATAGAACTTATTAAATACCAAGAATTGACGCCACAAATATCCTTTCGTTAAGGACGGGGTTTAAATATAAATATAGAATCCAATCATGGCAAACTTTCTGGTCATTGGTATTAGATAGTTTCAGCATAATCATCTTTATTTTGATTTCCAAACCAATGGTTATTATCAAGTCTATTAACTGTTGTATTTATTAGTTTTAATCAGTTGATTCTAACATTTTTATCTATTAAATTTTTGCTTCAGTTTTAAATCTCCACTCTATTTTTTTAATTTTATATTCCTATAAATCAATACTAGAGAAGATTTTAGACAACTTATCTATAATAGTTTATCCTTTCTCGTTCAAAGAAAGGTCTAATTCTAGGTGAAATTGCCTCAATTTTCAACTGATACTCTCCTGACTCTCCTGCTTCATAAGAATTTGCTAATAACTTATAAGTTCCATCCTCTGGTAATGTAATTATAATTCTGGCATTTTTCTCTCCACCACTATCATCATCTTGAGCTAATTCTTGATCGTTTGAGTTTAATAAAATTAAGTAGGAATCTATTTGGTTGCTGCTCATATCAATAGAAATTTTTTGACCTGCTTTACCTTCAAAAGCGTAAAGATCATAGTAACTATTGTCTACAGGTAATACATTAGATTCTCGATCTAAATTTCCTTTTACTTCTATTAAAGCACTAAGCTCTAATTGTTTAGCAAGCTGTTCATCAAACATCGCAGTTTGCTGTTGAGCGACTAAAGGTGCTCGTCCTTCTCGAACTGCCGTGAGAAACTCCGGGACTCTATCTATAGATATGGCAAAGCCAATACCAATGTTACCCCCTAATTGACCACGAGTAAATATAGCAGTATTAACACCGATGAGTTCTCCAGCACTATTCAATAATGGTCCCCCAGAGTTGCCTGGATTAATCGCTGCATCTGTTTGGATCAAGCCTCTTTCTCGATCTATGCGACTAACTATTCCTACAGTAAGAGTACCTTGAAATCTACCAAAAGGATTACCAATGGCAAAAGCTCGCTGACCTACTTTTGTATAACCAGGACGAGCTATTCTAATTATCGGAAGGTTTGTTTCTCCTCTAATTTTTAGAACTGCTAAGTCTAAACCTTTTTCACCAAAGCCTATGACATCTGCTTTAACTTTTCTCCCATCTGCTAAAGTGATTTGTACTATACCACCTTGGGAGACAACATGAGCATTAGTTAATACCATTCCATCGGCAGAGATAATTGTACCGCTACCGTTTGTTTTATCTGTATCTATGGAGACTACAGCTTGATTTGCTCGTTGATAAACACGAATATTAGTTTGTTCTTCTATACTAAGAGCAAGTATTGATTCTGTTTGATTTTTGTGCCGAATTTTTATGGTTTTATCTGGTTTTATTTGAGCATTGACAACAGAAAAATTAGTTAAATTTGCACCTACTCCTATACCTACTACTAATATTCCTGATGTAGCTTTTTGCAAAAGTTTGACATTCATTGTTGCTTGTGGAATCTAATTTAGATAACTAATTTTTTAGTTATACCAAGCGTGAAAAAAAATAATATTACAAATAAGCTTGAGCCATCAAAGAACTTTATTTTAATCTCTCTTGTAGTAAAAATAGAGACTCAACATAAAAAGAAAAAATAGTTAGATTTTAGATTCTATTCTTCCTGACTATAGGTCGCAAATTCGACATATTTCCTACTTGACTCCTAAGCAGCAGTAACTATTTGTAGCAAAAATTTATCACGCCTGGTATTAGTTATGAATACAATTTTTATTCAATTTATATTTAACTTTGTTACTGCTCTAAACTACTTATTAATCTACCTGAGAATAATTATTTTGTCTAAATAAGTTAGGATTTACGAAACTCATCAAATCTTAATAGTTTCAGCCATAGGCAAAATTTGGATTCCAATACTTATGGATGTAGAAGATATTCTTACTCAACCAATGCTTACCGAATAATTAATAATTATTAGTTAATATCATGTCCGCTGGTATCGTTTGCGTAAAAGCTAGGGTGAATATCTACAGGAAATTTAAGTGTTTTCCAGCTTTTAAACCTTTTTTCCTTCTTCCTTCTTTCTTCTTCCTTACCTTACAATACTGATGCTACCGGACATGATATAAATACCTTGGTTAAAAGCCTCCCCCCATAGGAGAAAAAGCGGTCGTTTGCGGAGCAGTCCGTAGGATGGGATGGCGAGGTCTCTCGCTCTTGCAGAGGAGCTGCCTCTTGCCTCCTCCGGAGGAGCTACGCTAACAGAGGAGTTTCGCTAACGCTAACGCTTTTCATGTCCCGCAGCGACACCACATATCCAATCGACCAAGAGAAAAGTGCTAGGATATTTCCTTATATTCAATCTTTAATTTAATTGCCTTTAATTCTTCATGTCTGTCAGTGAATAACTAACTGTAGCCATTACTTTTTTTTCTTTTATATTTTATTATCCAGGGTTTCTCTGTCATTTTTCCTTCTTTGTTTGCTTTAACTAAATCATAATCTAGACCTAAATGACTCAGCTATATTTCTCAGTATTTGTTAGATTTGTTGGGAAAGAAAAACTGAAACTGCTGTCGCCGACATAAAAAGCTGGCAATACTTAATAGTTGCGAACCCAACTCTTAACTAGGAGCCATAACCCACCGAACATACCGAAGATTAAGACAATAAGCTGTCTTAATCTTTGCTTGTAAATTCACTCACTAATTTTGAGTAATGAACCTTCCTATTAACCTAGCTTTTCAGTAACTAATAATCAGCAGAAGTAAAGTCTTTTAATTTTTTACAGTTTACTATCTAACAGTTATTAAACGATATCTTACCAAAGTGAAATTCAGCTACAGAAAAAATATAAGGAATGAGGAAACTAGGAATTTTTATCTTTACTTTCCCCATTAAATACCAATCAAAATAACTATCCCCGCCTCATTCCTACTGGTATTAAGAGTTTGTAGAACCATGAACATCAGGATCGACAGAGTCCATAGGGGTATACTCTACATAATCTGTAGGAGTCACTTCTTTTCGAGGAGATGATGCTTCTGGAGGACGAACTTTTCTAGTTCTAGGAGGTCTTTCTTCTGAATAATTTGCTATGGGAGTAGACCGAGTACTACGGCCACGGGATACTCTTTCTTCATCATTTGCACTCTCCCAACTATCTCGACTACTATAACGAGGTGGTCTATTTTCCTGCCCATTGGCATCAGCAAAGTTATCGCGACTACGAGAACGAGGTAGTCTATTTTCTGGATCTACAGAAGTTTCCCAATCTTCAGATGACCTTGGATAATCTTCAGGACGGGTACTACGCTTGCGTAATTTTCCTTTTGGCTCTCCCGGTCTATCATAATTACTTCTGCGAGTGGGAGGGCGACGGGGATAGTCATCTTCATAATAATCTGCTCTGGAAGAACGATAATCTTCAGCCCCTCTGATCCGACGTTTAGCAGGATATTCTTCATAAGGCTCTAGTTCATCAAACTCTGTTTCTGCATAGCTATAAACAGGACTAACTGACCGTTCTTCATCCACAACAGGTGTGCGTTCCCTAGCTTGCTTGGTTGTCAGTCCCCTTAGACTTATGGCTTCTGCTGCAAAGAATATAGTAGAACCAGTTAATAAGAACTGACCAAAAGCTAAAATTGGGTCTAGTCGCCAACCCTGAAATACTAAAATACCTCCAGATAGTAGGCCAATTGCTGCAAAGAAAATATCGTGATCTCTTGCTAGCTTCGGACGCCATGTACGCAGAAAGTATAGGCCTGCTCCAGCTAAGGCCAGAATTACTCCCATCAGAGTCTGAAATCCGAATCCTAAATTTACCATTATAAATCTCCTAATCAGTCACAAGTTAGCTGTTCGGGTTAACAATCTTTACCCTAGCCTGGTCTTAAGGCTTTAAGCTATTTATATATATAAAGTTGACTTAATATTTGTCTTTGTCTGATAATACATTCTCAATTTAACAGAGAAAAACCTCAGTTTGTCGGGGTTGGACAATTTTACCACTGTCTCCCCTTTACTTTAGCTGAGGTTTGAAATAAAGGTCAGGTTAATTTTACAGAAGACTTTCTTCTAGATTAATGTGACTCAAAGGTTGAATCACAAAGAAAAATATCCAGAGTCTAGGAACGGGTAACTTTGTCCTTTTGGCTGACGAATATCAGAAAAACTGTGGCCGGAATCACTACAATTAAAGTTCCCGCCAACAGACTGAAGAAGAAGTTTGATAAAGAAGGAGTCATAAATTATTACCCTTTGTTACAAAAATTGATTTCCTTTAGTTTTCAATATTAATCTATCATTTACTCCATTTACTCAAAATTTTTCCCTAGCATCTGGAAGTAGGTCTAATTTTTAGGGTGCTTTTCTGGAGAATTTGATGTTCCCTGGTCTATAATTTTGGACTTGATCTAAAAAAAGTTGAAAACTTAACTTCCGATACTGGCAAAATCAAGATTTTCTGACTAAAGAAAACCTAGCGCCTACCACCTAAAATTTATTTGTAGCAAACATTTATCACGCCTGGTATAATACCCCTGAAAGATCCATTACTGGGGTAAAGTTTGTCTCGACAATTTTAGAGGTAGGTACTTTTATGAGTGGCACTAGCTCAACCCACCCTCTCTTGATTTAACCGTCTGGTCATAGACCAGGGGACTGGCATAGCACCCCAGGGTAGGAACTTATCTCAACGTTGGTTGAAGACCCGCGCTCTCCCGCAGGGGAGCGACGCAATTGGAAAACCAATCAATAACAGAGGATTCACAAATAATCTGTTAAAATGTAAGTGTTGAATAAGTAAACAGTGAAGTGAATGGTTGAAAAAGCGTACAAATTTAGATTATACCCAACTCCAGAACAGGAAAATCTGTTGCGGAGGACGTTGGGATGTGTACGCCTCATCTACAACAAAGCTTTAGCTGCTAGAACTCAAGCTTGGTATGAGAGCAAAGAGCGAGTGAGCTACAAACAAACTTCAGCTATGCTTACCTCCTGGAAAAAACAGGAAGATTTAGATTTTCTTACTGAAGTAAGTAGTGTACCATTGCAGCAAGGTTTGAGACATTTACAGACTGCTTTCACCAACTTTTTTAGTGGACGTGCTAAATATCCTAACTTCAAGAAAAAGCGTAACGGTGGCAGTGCTGATTTTACCAAGTCTGCATTTAAGTGGAAAGATGGTCAAGTATATCTAGCCAAATGTGCTCAACCGTTACCTATCAGATGGAGTAGGCAACTACCAGCAGGTTGTGTACCTAGTACAATTACTGTCAAACTAGAGCCTTCTGGAAGATGGTCTGTGTCTTTGAGAGTTGATGACACCAGAGATTTAAAACTTAAGCCAGTGGACAAACAAGTTGGCATTGATTTAGGGATCGCCAGTTTACTAACTACCAGTGATGGAGAAAAAGTGGCGAACCCAAAGAATATAAAGAAGTTACATAAAAAACTGAGGTTAGCCCAAAAGTCTCTAGATAGAAAAACCAAAGGAACTAATAACTACCAAAAAGCTAGGCTCAAAGTAGCCAAAATACACGCAAAAATAAAAGATTCAAGACTTGACTATACTCATAAACTGACAACCCAACTAATTAGAGAAAACCAAACGATAGTAGTTGAAGACTTGGCAGTAAGAAACATGGTCAAGAACCACAAATTAGCTAGAGCCATATCAGATGCCAATTGGGGAGAGTTGGTCAGGCAATTAGATTACAAAGCTGAATGGTATGGACGGGAACTAATAAAAATTGATAGATATTTTCCTAGTTCTAAGCGTTGCTCTAACTGTGGTCATGTAGTGGAAAAATTACCTCTCAATATTAGAGAGTGGGATTGTCCGAAGTGCGGTAGCCACCATGATCGAGATATCAACGCAAGTATAAATATTTTGGCTGCGGGACTCGCAGTGTCAGTCTGTGGAGCGACCGTAAGACCCGAAGAGAGTAAATCTCGCTTATACGGGTGCATTGAAGCAGAAAGCCCCTAACAGCGATGCTTGGGAATCCCGCGCTGTCTCGTAGAGCAGCGTCGGGAGGATGTCAATTGCAATACAATAATCTTGGTTTTATTGACAAAAGTTAATTTTTAGCTGGCTTTATGGACTATCTGACATTAGCTAACTGGACTTTAGGTATTATCCTAGGGTTAATGACTTTCTTATTTATCTTCCGAATTGTTCTGACATGGTATCCCCAGGTAAATATCAATCAATTTCCATTTAATTTGATTTTTTGGCCTACGGAACCATTCTTAGTTCCCACCAGAAAAATAGTACCGCCTCTGGGAGGGGTAGATATTAGCCCTATTATTTGGGTAGGTATTTTCAGCTTACTGCGGGAAGTGCTTTTGGGTCAGCAAGGTTTATTGAAAATGATGCTGTAGCTAAAAGTGAAGTTCTCTCCCATTAACTAATTAGGATTTTATTATCTACAGAAGTTGAAAGTTGAATTGCCTAAGCTCCCGATCTTGTGAGTTCTTCAAAAAAATTCTGGAATTTATTTAATTCTCATTCCTACATCGGAGATTAGAAAATTATAAGGTGAGCTTCTCTAAAACAAGGATAGCTGTATCCAAGTTTCTGAATTTTTCTCCTTCTCAGGCTGATTAATATCTTACCGAATAATTAAGGTAAAAAGCCTCTCCTTTAAAGGAGAAACAAGCGGTCGTTTGCGGAGCATTCCGTCAGAATGGGATGGCGAGGAGACCTCGCCATATCCAATCTCCCCTTGAGAAGAAAAAATTTTCACGCTTCGCGTCAATCCAATCCGTTTTAGGGAGAGGTAATTATCAATTATTCATTATCAATTATTAATTCTTGAAGCCTCCACAGACAGGCAAGATGATACTCACCTCCTTTCAGTAGGTAGGCATAAATAAACCTTAAAACAAAAAATCTGAAAAAGAACCCAGAAGTAAGTTATCAATGGATTCTCACCGTTCTGAATCTCCATTGCTATTTTACGGATAATTAAACCCACCTACTTAATAGATTGGACTTTGGACAAAAAGAAAATAGTTAGCGTAATATTTACGCTAACTAAGCT
>NZ_JBNHEP010000282.1:0-45952 GCF_050015995.1 Dapis brunnea BLCC-M229
GATGCTAGTAATACCCAAATAACTCTAGAAAAACCAGCAGAACGAATTGTTTGCTTAGACTTTTTGTGCATAGATATTTTAGCAGAATTAGGTATTAAACCAATAGCAATTGTCGGAGAAGATATGATTTCTTGGATACAAGAACCACACCTATTTGGCAAACTAGTTGAAAAACCTGCTATAATTGGCTCTACAGGTATGATGGAGCCAAATTTAGAACAAATTGTTCAACTTAAACCAGATTTAGTCATTGGTACAAATGGTGCCCACAATAAAACACGGGAAGCACTCAAGGGAGTAGTTAATTTCTATCTACTTTCTGCACCACAAAATTATTCAGGAGCGATCGCTAACCTGAAAAGTATTGCTGAGTTGACAGACAAAACAGCAGAAGTTGAAACTGTAGCAAAAAATTTTCTGGACAAGTTGGAAACCTACAAAGCAAAATCGCCACAAAATCAAACAGTGCTATTCATACATCGTCCACCACCAAACTTTTTTGTAGCTACAGACAAAGCTTTAAATTGTGCAACTATAAATGAAGTTGCTAATTGTTGATCAGCAGAATACAGCAGTGATGCTGTTGCTTTAATTAACTATCTTCCTTTTTCTCTAGAAAGACTTGTAGAGTTAGATCCAGATGTAATTTTTATCTCATCTGGTATTGTAGACAACTATGAAATATTTGTGAATTATTACCAAGATAACCCTTTGTGGGATAACTTAAGAGCAGTGAAAAACAAACGGGTTTACGGTGCTAGCACCTCAAGATTATTTGGTATTGGCACTCGTGGTTTAAGCCAGATGTTAAAGCAGACTATGCCAAAGGTTTATCCAAGTGTGTTTCCTGATTCACAACTATCACAGAGTCAAAATTAATACCTTAATTATTACCTCTCCTTAAAACGGATAGGATTGAACAAAATGATTTTTTTTCTTTTTTATCCTTAAAAGGAGAGGCTTTAGACCTTAATTATTCGGTAAATTTTTCGTTATGTATCAAATTTTAAATTAGCTCAAAAGTCATTTATATCAGTTCTTTAAGGCATTTTATGGCTAAATATGCAACGTCTTTTTTTTAGGTTGCTCTACTTACCCTTGGCAAAATTTGTTTAATGCCTTCATAAAAAATCTGATTGCTGACTTCTAATAGCTAAATGCTTACATATAATTAGATATTAAGAATGGAGGTACAAATTTTGGCAAGAGTAAGAGTTAGACAACACGTTAATCCTTTATCTGACAAATATCAACAGTCAGTAACTATCCCAAATTTAAGTGATATTTATGCAGATATAAACAAACCATTACATTTAGATATTGGTTGTGCTAGAGGTAGGTTTTTATGGCAGATGGCACAGGTAGAACCTGAGTGGAATTTTCTGGGTTTAGAAATACGGGAACCATTAGTTAGAGAAGCTAATAATTTGCGAGATGAACATGGTTTAAATAATCTGCATTATTTGTTTTGTAATGTGAATATTTCCCTGGAAAAAATATTTGAGTATTTGCCAAGAGGAGTATTAAAAAGAGTCTCAATTTTATTTCCCGATCCTTGGTTTAAAAGACGTCATCAAACTCGTCGAGTTGTACAACCACAATTAGTCGAAGATTTGGCAAATTTCTTAACAGTAGGAGGGGAAGTTTTTCTGCATTCTGATATAGAAGAAGTCGCAAAAGAAATGTGCGACCGCTTCTCAGAGCATAGTTTATTTTATGGAAGTTCTAATGATTGGTTAAACGAAAATATTTTGCCAGTTTTTTCAGAAAGAGAAAAGGCAACTTTAGCCAAAAATCAACCTGTTTATAGGGCATTATTTATTAAGTCAGAAGAAGGAAGTCAGAAGTGATATGATGTCGGAAAATTTAATACTATCTAATTTTAAGCCAATATAGTTTTTGTTGGAGGGACTAATTTCTGCTTTTATTTATTTTTATTTTCAATCTTGCGTGGAGTTTCAGGTTCATCACGAAAAATTACTGATAAAATATTTTCCATTAATGGCATTGCTAATAAAGAAAATACTAGAACAATTATAAGCATCTCTATTGTTTTACCAATGTTATTGTTTTCAGGAAAATCTGTTAGTGAACGTGTGTTACTAAATTTTTTTTGTTTTTCATGTATTTTATCTCTGACTTTCTTATATTCTTCTTTTTATTCCCGATCTAATTCTACATCTTTTTTCACATTTTTGACATTTTTTAAATTTTTAAAAAGCAAATTTGCATCATACCATTTTTCTTTTTTTGAAGCTGTAAAAGCGTCCCTTCTTAAATTTTCAATATCATCTTGATTTGCATATTTTGATGTCAAAATTAAATTAGATTGTGATATTGAACTGAAGTTAACAATAGGTGTCTGTTTGCTTAATTTTGCGATTTCAGACGGAAGATATTCATCTAACTTTTTAGGAGTAACTTGCCCACGTCTAAATGCTTTTAATAATGTATGAGTAAAAACCCCCTGTTGAATTTTTGGTTCTTCCCGAGAATATTCATAGCGACTACAGGAAAATATCGATATTTGCCCCATTTTACGTATTTGTTGTTGAGTTTTCTCTCCTATACAGGAGTCTTCATTATCTCGACAAGCATCTATAATTACAATAATTTTATCAGCTCCAATTAGTTGAAGTCTTTGAATTACATAGTTAACTGAAAGACTACTCCCCTCAATATCTTCTACATCGCTATCAGAAACTAAGAGATAATCAATTTGATCGTCTCCCCTACGGCCATGACCAGCAAAGAAAAACCAAAGATCATCTCCCGTCAATAGATAATGTTCTGTTCTCGCGAAAAATCTTCGCAATTTCTTATACTCTGGAAGCTTATCTAGCGGAGAATTATCTGTATAACAGAAGACCTCATCAAAATTTTCTTCCTGAATCAAAAAATCTCTTACCTTTTCAGCATCACTTGCTGCATATTTAAGATCTCTAATATTTTCATCATAGTATTTATTTACTCCAATAGTTATTGCAAATTTAGCCATCCTCCTTTTGTTGGCGTTTAAACTTAAGTTTAATTGCGCCTTTATTTCCTACTAGCCCACCAGAACCTAATAATCTAATCTGCCCTTGTTGACTAATTTCGACTGAGAGTTCAATCTCATCCAATTTAATTTCTTTTTCTTCTGTTTGTTTTTCTGATCTATTTAGCAATCCTTCAATCGTATCTATCAAGCGAGCCATTTCTGATTCTAGAGCATCTATTCTAATAGTCTCTACTTTCATTTTAGCGTTGGTTAAGCTCTCTGAAACAGCTCTAGAAACTTTTCTCGAATATAAGCTCCTTCTACCTTCTTCCTCATCATCTTCAATATCGTTCTCAGTAGAATCATCAATACTATAAGTTATGATTTGAATAGTATCTTCAGACATAAAATAATTGCTCCTTAGTTATTTTCTGACTAACATTTCAACTACTTATAAAAGTTTTTGAACATAATGTAACTCTATCTCTTGATACTATAACCCAAATTCTGCACATTAAAGTGATCTAAATCAATAACTTTAGTGACAGTTTTCACCATTTTTTTGCACTTTTTTTAAAAGCTGATAGCTAGTTAAATCCAAGATCGAAACCACATTCTGAGCTGCCAACTTTGAGGAGATAAAGGTAATCCTAGATAAACAGGCATCCAAAAAACAAACGCTAATAAAATTATAAAAATTACTGTCACTCCTATTATCTTGAGACGAATTTGTCTACTATTTAACCACCTATCAACCCACCAAGAAAATCCCAAGATAGCAAACACTAAAGCTCCCATATAATGATACAAAAAAGTACAACGGCTTACTCTACTCCAAGGTAAAAAATTACTTAGCCAATTTATAACTAAATATACTAACAACCAAATTTCTGAGGCAGGTGGAAATTTAACAATCTGCTTTGGTTTTATTTTTTTATGTCTTGCTTGTCTATTTTTTTCCCAATGCCAAACGCGATTAAATAACATTAAGATTAATAATAAAATTCCCCATGTTGATAACCACCACAAAATAGGATTTCCCATAGCATGAACATCAAAAATTAGGGGATTAACTTTTGGGTCTCCAATATCTGAAGGTAGGGGTGGTAAAGAAGGTTCTGGTTTGTCTAATAAACCCGTATTTTTATAGAAATAAACTACAGGTCTCATCATTAACGGCCAAGTAAACCATTGAGCGCAATAAGGATGAGTATCAACTCCACTGCCAATTCTTTGGTGATAGCTGAAAATCTGTTGCTGCATTTCCAAAAAGCCGTATTTGGGGTTGAGAATAATGTGGGGAATCCAAAGTAGGCTATAAGTAATTATGGGAATAACGAATAAATTTAGAGTCAATTGAATCAGATTTAGTCGAGTTAAATTTTGCCAAGGAGATATATATCCCGATCTCTTTTTGGAAGCAAAAAATTCAATTATCCACGCCAATATCCAGAGTAAATAAATGCCGAGTAAAAATCCTAAACCATTCCATTTAATCGCTGCACTTGCACCAAAAAATATCCCAGATAAAGCCAACCATTTCCTTTGTTTGAATTGGGAATCTTGTAGAGCAATAATTAAATACAAGTGAGCTAATAATCCAAAAATTACTAGATAAATATTATTCAGAGCATAGCGAGACTCTACTAAAAATAATCCATCTAAAGCTATCAGTAAAGCAGCAATCAAACCATAACTCCAACGCTTTGTTAATTGATAGGCGATCGCTCCCACTACCAGAGGAATAAATGAACCTGTTAAAGCATTTACCCACCGATAACTCCAAGAGGCTAAAGTAGAACCTGTTTCATTATTAACTATTTCTTGCCAAAAAGGTAAATGATAACCTATCCAAATACTAATTGCAATAATATATTGACTGAGGGGGGGATGAGCGTTAAAAAATTCTGTTTGAGTCAGGTAATTATTGGCAAATTTAGCATAATAAACTTCGTCAAAAACGAGAGTATTAAAACGACCTAATTGCCAAAATCTCAGGATGACTGAAAATAGAAATATACTAGCCATGCCAATCGTAAACCATCTACTTGATTTATGAGATATTGGTTGCATAATATAGAATTGAGTATAATTGAGTTTCAGAGGGTTTTAATTTTAATATAAAGAAATAAAAAACAGCCCTAAATTGCAAACAAATAGGGCTGTAAGTTAAAAGTTAATATTACATTACATTCCTTTGTCAAAAATGTCAAGTCTTTGCTAGTTAAATTACGTCAAAATAATTATTGACTCAGATGTTAACCTGTTTAATAGTTAATGATTAAAATTTTATCTAGAATTGTAGCTTAATTTGCCTTAAATGCTCCTAATTTCATATTTATTAATGTTGAACTTCTGGGATAATTTTAGGTTGTATTCTTAATCCGATACTTCAAATTAAAAGCATCTCAATTTTGATGTTTAACGGAATAAATTATGGGATTTTTCCTCCTATCCTTAAGAGAAAGGTCTAATTTAAAACAACTCTCTTCCTGACTCGTTACAGTAATTACTCAATACCGAGGATTCACTCCAACAAATAATATTTAACAATAGAAAATCCAAGTATAGCAAAGTTTATGGTAATTGATATCAGAACTTATACCAAATCCGGTTGAGTTATAAGGCAATAAGGTTTCCTGCGGAATGCTGCGCAAACAGATAAGACCAAAATTGATAAGGTATGGAATCATTAGATGAGTTTTTGAGATTACAGAACTGCAAAAAAAAATCCTTAACTGAACTGTATTGAGCTATAGACTCATCTACTTTCCTTCTTCCTTCTTCTTCAAAAAATCCTTAACTGAACTGTATTGAGCTATAAAGGTTATTGCTGAGGGAAGCACTCATGCAAAAGGTAAGAGGTAAAAGGCAAAAGGAAGAATTCAAGATTCAAGAGGTAGTTAAAATACCACTCCGATCAGCGGATTTAGTATTATTTAATTAAAAATTAATTTTTTTTGATAAAATTTATTGTTATAATTAGATATTATACAAAATTAGGAAAGCATAAAATGACAGCACAAATGAATCAAAATTCAAATCAAAATTTACTAGAATTAGTTGATAAAAATTTACCTGTTACAGTTAATCAAACTGTGGAACAAGCAACTCAAAACTTACCGCAACAAGTTAAACAAACTTTGATTAAGCATCGAGTTCCAATTGCAATGGGTGTGGGGGCAGTTGTTTTAACTCCAATTCTTTTACCTTTGTTGAAACCTGTGGCTAAGGCAACTATTAAAACAGGAGTTTCTTTATTGGAAAAAACGAAAGGCGCTCTGGCAGAAACAGTAGAAGTTTTTGGAGATATTGTGGCAGAAGCAAAGGCAGAAGTAGCAGCAGAAACACAACATAAAGCTAACTTAAAAGCGGGTGCATATTCCCAACAAGAATTGAATACAAATAAATCAGGGACTCCATAGATTAAACTATAAATTTGATACTCTCTCCTTGCTTTATTTCGAGAGAGTCATACCAAATTCATGCATAGATAGTTAGAGTGAAAATAGGGAGTAGGAAATAAAGAAAAACTTCCCTTTCAATAATTGAATACAAATAAGTCAGCGACTCCATAGATTAAACTATGAATTTGATACTCTCTCCTTGCTTTATTTCGAGAGACTTATACCAAATTCATGCATAGATAGTTACGGTGAAAATAGGGAGTAGGAAATAGACAAAAACTTCCCTTTTTAATTGTCTCGTATTTCCCAACCACGACTTTTCTTTATCTAATAAAAAAAGTTAATGTAACAGTATTTTTTAAAACTGGCATGAGAATGGGCAAATATATAGTAGAATTAGTCAGCCGAAAATATTGCTATAGTAAATACCTAATACCAAATATCAAAAATTTTGCTACATCTGATTGGGTGGGAGAGCGCTTGAGTAGGGGAGTAGGGGAGGGGTAAAAATAATAATAATATACATTTACTGACTTATAATTGTCAAAAAAATTATTGAATTTTACTGATTACTTAATCGTTGAAGTCTTGGTGAATCAGAGCATTATTTTTGGTAATTAGTATCAGACCAGTTTGATAAATAAATGTTTGTTTCAAATATTTGCGTTACTTTTTAGGACTCAGGAGTCAACAATACCGAGTCATAATAAACAGTTTAAATATAATTTATTAGGGTTAATATCTCTTTTTACTCAAAGGAAGATATCACCTAAAGTATTTTAACTATCCTGATTATTCGTAACATTCTTTTTTCACACTTGGTATAATATCAAGTCCATTTAATTAGTGATGAAAAACCTATTCTCTCGCCACAATGAGAAATTTTCCTATTCTCCCGACTTGGTTAATTTCTAATACCAAATCTCACGTATTATTGCTACATCTTCTTGAGAGTAGGGAGTAGGTAGTAGGGTTTGACCGAATAAGTAGTAATGGCGCTTAATGGCTAGAATCGTTAAAAACATTCCTGAATCTTACTTATTACTTAAGAAATGAAGTCTTGAGCAAGGTCTTGCATTATTTTTGGTAATTGCTATTATTTCTTAGGGTTAATATTTTTTTTACTCAAAGGAAGATATCACCTAAAGTATTTTAACTATCCTGATTATTCGTAACATTCTTTTTTCACGCTTGGTATAATATCAAGTCAGTTTAATTAGTGATGAAAAACTTATCCTCTCGCCACAATGACAAATTCCTCTATTCTCTTGACTCAGTTAATTTATAATCTCATGTCCGTTGGTATAGTCCCATCTAAAAGCTGGGGAAATATCTACCATATTTAAGGGTTTTCCTTCTCTTAAAGCTTCTTGCTTACCTTCCCTATACAATACTGATGCTACCGGACTTGATATAAAACATTCATCAACATTCATCCCGACAGTGAATCAGAAATGACAGTGGGTTTCTTCTGCCAAATTTTGATAAATAGGCTTTGCTGAAAAAAGTTTTTTGGTAAGTGTAGGAGTCAGGAGTCAGTCCTCAGGAGTCACGAGGAACGGGAATTACAAAGGAGGTAGGAGTCAGAATTTTCCCTTGGTTTTTCTGCCGTTGTCTGCCGAAAATGCTAACTTTTTGAGCTTGATAAACCGAAAAGCAGGTACTTTTTTAGATAAAAAAAGGCTAAAATCTTTATATGTCAATGCTTTTATGATTATTCAGCAAGCCCTAAATATTTTGGGTTTCTTTCCTCAACCCAACCTACAGGAGCAAATTATTTATAAAAAACGTTACAGCTATTTAAGCACCTACACAGAATTGATTTCCCACCCTAATTCTCTGTAACCCTTGTAGTAAAAAGGTTTCAATTTGGAAAAATGTGTAATTAATTTTGTGTACCTGCTTATATTGATTTTTTTTGGGGGGAGATTTAATTCTGAAAATCTCCCCCTCATAATTTTAACACCGCCCATCCGTTTGAGATTCTGCTAAATTATTGGCAAATTCTTCGCCTATTTCTGCAAAAGTTTTCTTGCTTTGTTCATATAAAGAAATACCACTTTTAATCATAGCTTTGGCAAGAGGTCTACCCATTTTAGTAACAGTAGGAGCTACTAACGGACCTAATAAAAACACACCTAATCCTAATATGGCAACTTGATTGTTAGTTTGACCATCTTCAACCATTTCTCGGAGGTGAAGAGTTAGCACAGATCTTTTTAAGTGAACAAGTGACATAAGTAATTTTAAGAAGTAATAAGTAAGCAGAAAAAAAGAAGAAAATAAAGTTGATTTTTTTGTAGGACTTGGTTGAGTAAATCAATTATTGGGATTAACCAAGCGGTTACTCATCCACAGGCATTTTCATCTCGGCGACAGCCGAAACGGTCAAGCAAACCGCATTCCTTAAATTAATACTTGCATTCAAATCTCGATCTAAAGGCGCAAATATTTCTGATTCACTTTAGTCAAATAGCAAGTGTTATTTACCGAATAATTAATAACTAATAATTATTAATTAGAGTTATCGCTAAATAGATGGAAAAAATAACTCAAATTAAGACACAGCAGTAATTCCAGACGTTTTGATTTAGGAATAGCTAAAATCCTTACTTGACTTGGGTTTGCCAGTTTTTTTTAGTTATAAAGCGACAAGTCTATTAAATAATTCAGGTTAAAAGCCTCCCCCCATAGGGGAAAAAGCGGTCGGAAAGCGGAGCATTCCGTCAGGATGGGATGGCGAGGTCTCCTCGCTTGCCTCCAATCGACCAAGAGAGCGGTCGTTTGCGGAGCATGGAGTAGGGTGGGATATGGGTTACCTAACCATATCCAATCGACCAACTCGAGAAAAGTGCTAGGATATTTCCTTATATTCAATTCCGTTACGGTTTTAACCAGAGCTAATTATCCATTATCCATTAATAAACACTTTCCAACTGATGCTGCACCAGAGGGCGCAAACTATTTAAACCAGCAGCGATCGCACTACCATTATGGACCACTGTAGCAATTAAAGGATGTAGTCCCACTGTGGAGGCCAACCCCAAAGCCACCAGATTTGGCCCTACTACCATTATAGTATTTTGTTCTATGAGATTTTTAGTTTCCTTAGCAATAGCGATCGCCTCCAACAAACTAGATAAATTATTATTCATCAACACCACATCTGCTGTTTCCCTTGCTACATCCGAACCATCCTCAAAAGAAACCGACACATCTGCATAAGCTAAAGCCACAGAATCATTTAACCCATCCCCCACAAAAGCCACAGTCTTTCCAGCTCGACGCAAATCTCGGACAATAGCAGCCTTTTGGTCAGGAAAAGCCTCCGCATGAACTTGAGACTCTGGAATTCTCAACTCCTGCGCCACTAACTTTGCCCTAACCTCATTATCCCCAGTCAGTAAATGTACTTCCATGCCATACTCTTTCTCCAACCTAACAATTAGAGGCATACTTTCGGGACGAACTGGATCTTTATATTGAATCGCCCCCTGAAACTCCCCATTGCAAGCCACATAAATCAATGATAACCACTCAGAAACCGGACATTCTTGGTTAGGATATTCGCAATTTTCCTGAAAACAAGGATGATGCTCATAAAAACAATCCAAATCAACCCCCGTCTGAATTAAAAACTTCGCACTCCCTACCAAAACATCCTTACCATCAATTTCTGCCTGAATACCCAACCCAACTTTATAATCCCACTCACCCCGTGGGGAAATATTCACCCCCTTTTCTTGAGCATAACGAGCGATCGCCTCTGCCACTGGATGAGTAATACGTTGTTCAGCAGAAGCTGCTAAAGCCAATACTTCTTCTGCACTCATTCGTCCAGCGACAGTTTCCACTCCTACCACAGCAATATTACCTTGAGTCAAAGTACCAGTCTTATCAAAAACAATCGTATCAATATCAGCCAACATTTCCAAAGTACGACCGCTCCTAACCAAAATTCCATGTCTGGTAGTATGATTAAGCGCACCCAAAAATGCCGTAGGAACAGATACCCGAATTCCTGTCACAAAATCGAGGGTAAGAATAGATGCAGTTCTACTGGAGTCCCGAGTTGTAGCTAAGACTATTCCAGCTAAAATTAATGAAGGCAAAATTAACTTGTCTGCCATTTTAGAGGCATAGTTTGCCATTCTCGTGTCATATACTGGAGCTTTTTCTAATAACTCGATACTTGCAGCAGCGCGAGTTTGTTTACCTATCCTTTCTGCTCTGATATAAATTTGACCAGAACGCACCAAAGTCGAAGCATAGACAAAAGTACCTACTTTTCCTACCACTGGCATTGATTCTCCAGTGAGTTGCTGTTGGTCGATGACCGCTTCACCTTGGAACACTTCCCCATCTACAGGTATTTGTTCTCCTGGATAAACTATTACTGTGTCGCCTTGTTTTACTTGGTCGCTTGGTACTTGCAGTTTTTCTCCATCTTGTTCTACCCAGGCAAAACGTCCTATTGCATCTAATAGATCTGAGGTTTGATGTTCGGTTGACCTGGCGGTTTGTTCCCGAATTACATCCCCCAATTCGTGGAGAGTTAGCACTAATGCTGGTGTTAATAGTTTGCCTTGAATTGCGCCGAGGGTTAAGGAGAGGAAGTCGAGACAGTCTATATTAATGCGATGGTTGATAAATAGACTGTGGAAAGCGCGTTTCACTACTGGGAATGCTGCTATAGCTAGGGCGCTAAAACTGAGTTGTGGAGAGATTGGTAATTTTAACGGTCCGCCGAGAAAAGCTAACAAAGTTGCTATACCTGGTATTGCCAAACTTGACCATTCTCCCTCATTTTCGTCTTCTGTTTCTGGTGGTACTTCGGAGTCAACTTTTTGGCTGACAACTGTAATAGGAGAACTATCAACATTTTGCATCAGATAGAGCAGATCAGCTCGTACTTCTGATTCTGATTTGCCTTTAGTCTGATAATTAATTGTGATGGAACCCGCAGCTTGGTTAACTCGAACTTTTTTGACACAGGTATCCAATTCTAATAATTCTTGTACATTTTTAGCATAGTTTTTATCTATAGTCAAGCGCATAACGCGAAATCTGACTCGCCCAGAAATTCCATGAACTAATGATATTGTGGGAGTTTTGACTCCTAGTGCAGATGCTGACCCTTGTTGTTGTGATTTGATAATTTGCATGACTTTAATTGAATTTTTATAAGAAACCGGGTTTATCTCAACGTTGGTTGAAGACCCACGCTCTCCATCCCCCCTAACCCCCCCCTTTGAAAGCAGGGCTGTTTCATTCTCTTGTAAGAGAGATGGGGAGATAGGGAGATGGGGTTAGGGGGGAGATTTCCCAACTATTTGTGGAAAAATCATCAAATTTGTCCCGCAATTATTTTAGTTCATTAATCAATTTTCAGTCGTTTGAGCTACTCTCATCAGAATAATTACTCCCTGAGTAATTAACTGATTCCTGCAAATATCAGTAAATAATCGCATTATTTGGGGATTTTTCTAGGGCTAAACGGCTGTAGAATCCGAAAATCTCTGCTTATTGCTTTTTTAAACAGCCCTGCCCCTTTGAAAGGGGTTAGGGGAGCGACGCAATTGGAAAACCAATCAATTTTGCGGTTTTTACAAGTTTTGTGCTATGGTGGATAAAGTAAAGCTGCTGGGCTAGCAGTGTCAGCGCCAGTCGCTCATGGGGGGAACCCCCAAGACCGCGCTGGCAAGTCTTTAGGAGCGACCGTAAGACCAGAAAGAGGTTTGGCCTATTAGGCAGGTGCGTACTTAAGCAAAAAGACTTAATCCGCGAGGTTTAGGAATCCCGTGTTGTCGCGTCAGCGCAACGTCGCGAGGATGTCAAGAGAGGTAGATATTAGTATGGTGGAACATTTAATATAAGCCCGGTTTCTATGCTTCTTTACCGAATAATTAAGGTTTAAAGCCTCTCCTTTAAAGGAGAAACAAGAAAAAATTTTCCTTTGAGTCTTACCTCTCCTTGAAAAGGAGAGGTAATTATTAATTAGACATCTCCGGAAAAGAGGGAGTACGGAGTAGGGAGTAGGGAGTAGGCGGAAAGAATTGATTATTTATGCGTATGGGATTGATTTAATTAATAATTATCACCAGATGTCTATTATTAATTATTAATTGTTGAAACCTATACTACCGGATATGATATAAATAAAAAGCTTGTTTATTTTCTGGAGATGTTTAATATGATGTCCGCTTGAATAGTTATAATTAAAGCTGGTAGTTTTGCTCTAGCCCAAGGATAGATAGGGCTGAAGCCCTACTACAAACAAAAACTTTTTGATCACTTATTATCCGGACATGATATAGTATAGCAATTCCCAAAAAGCGTGAGGTACAAAATTAGTTTGTTTTAGAGAATAGTAATTCTGGTTCGGTAAAAATAGGAAAAGAAGAAAAACTACTGTACCTGAGTAACTTGAGAAACCCTATCTATATGGAAATCATTAATTTATCTAACTTTTTACTTTTTACTTTTTACTTTTGAGTGTTAACTTATTCCTCTGCTGTACCTGAGTAACTTGAGAAACCCTATATAGAATCATTAATTTCTCTTGCTTTTTACTTTTAATTTTTGAGTGTTAACTTATTCCTCTGCTTCAGATATTTCCTCTTCATCAGAATCAGCCTCTTGAATAATATTCATTAATAACATTCCCATTTCCCAGTCTGACATTCCGTCAGCTTGATATTGGATGACAATACAAGCTGCTGCAGTATTTATCCGCACCTTTAATACATGGGAGTCTGCATTTAACAGTTGTTCTAAACGTTTGGCATAGTCTGGTTCCGATACTACCCTTGGTATTCGCAACCGGATGCGACCAGGAGTAGAATGCACTATGGTGTATGCTGAGCAGTCTTCACTACTAACCGGACTAACTGATTGAGAAATAGTTGTTGCCTCAGTATCAACCACAGGTGCAACTACAGTTACTTTTTGCTCTTTAAGTTGTTCAATAATTTGTCGCACAAAACCAGCAACTGTCAGGTTAACTAGCAGTGCAGTAGCTCCCCGTAGTTTGAATCTATTGGTAATCATCATTCCCACTAGAGGTGGTAGGATAAATTCGATTTCATTATGAGCTTGTAAAAATGCACCTAACTGCTCCCCAGTTGTTTCAATTGGGTTTGTGTTGTTTGTGTAGTTGGAGGTTGTGGTCATTATTTACATCCTTATTAGTTATGAATTATCACCATCAAAGGTTGGCGTTGCTGATTTTAGGTATGAAGTTCCTGACTCAAGCAAATAAAGACTCATTAATAAGGTCAAATCAGATATTCTCCACACTCAGGTTTGGAAAAAACTCCTTTCTCTCCCCTATATCCCACCTACCTGACTCTTGAGATACCATACCAACATTCAGCAACGCCTAAAAACTACCCTGAAGTTTCGGGTACTTCTTCTGCTTCTGCTTCTCCAAACACTACTCGCAGTAGAGGAGGAGCTAAGAATGTTGTAATAATGACCATGAGAATAATTGCTACATCCAAAGCAGGAGATAAAGCACCACTAGCAGAACCAACTGAGGCAAAGACCAAACCAACTTCACCCCGTGGCACCATACCAACACCAATAGCTAAACGGTTAACTGAACCCAAACCAAATACACTAAAACCGCAGGCAACCTTACCGACAATAGCAACTACTATTAAGAAGATCGCAATTACTAAACCTTCCCGGTTAGTAGGAATAGCTGGGTTGAGCACCCCTAGATTAGTTTTTGTCCCCACAGTGACAAAGAAAATTGGCACAATCACATCAGAAATAGGACGAATTAGTTCTTCCAATTCTTTTCCTACTTCCGTTTCATCTAAGTTATCTAAAACTAATCCAGCAGCAAAAGCTCCCAATATTGCTTCCAAATGGATAGCAGTACCAACGTAAGACATAAATAATGCAATTGTCAAAGCTGGAATAACTGCCCTTCCTCGGGTTTTAAATTTTTCAGCAAAGAACACAAAAGTGTCATTAAAGAAACGACCTAGCAATATTGCGCCTACTAAAAATACACTGGCACTAATGATTAGATACACTACATTGATTATATCCACTTCGCCAGTTTTCGCTAAACTTGCTACTACTGCCAGGATAATAATACCCATGACATCATCTATAACTGCAGCACCGAGAATAATTTGACCTTCTTGTGTGTTGAGACGGTTAATTTCTGCTAGTACCCTGGAAGTAATACCGATACTGGTCGCTGTAAGAGCAGCCCCGGCAAAAATTGCTGGTACTGCTGAGACATGAAATATCGCCATCATTCCTGCCGTACCAGCAACAAATGGCAATGTTACTCCAACAGTTGCCACAATTAGGGACTGAACACCAACTTGCATTAAGTCTCTAATGTTAGATTCTAGACCAATTTCAAACAACAAAATGATTACACCAAGTTCTGCTAAAACTTCTAGTACCTCACTTTGGACTTGAAATGTAGCCTCAGCAGCATCAGGAGCTAAACCTGCTGTTGCTTCTAAGAGGCTAATAATTACTGACGAAGAACTATCAGCCCCACTTTCTGGAAAAATTACTAAATTTAGGGCGGAAATACCGATAACTACACCCCCCACCAGTTCTCCTAATACTGGTGGAAAACCCAGCCAGTTAAAAAATTCGCCCCCTGCTTTACTAGCGATATAAATGGCCACTAGGCTCAGAAGCACTCCTGCTACTACCATTGCTGGTTCGGCTCCCGTTTCTGTGGCCGTAGCTAGTATCGGTGCGATTTTTCCTGATAAAGGAAATAAGAAAATTTCACTAAAAAAATTGGACCCTGCTATTAAACTAAACATCAAGTCTTTCTAAATCATCCTGATTTAATGTAACAGGACTTTGGGTAGAGAGGGTTATATTTGGGGTATAAAAATATTTTCTGATGGTTATAAAATATACTAGAGTTAGGCTTTTAGGGTTCGAGATATCTATATAGGGCTTGCTGAATAAATCTGAAACCTTGTGGTATTGAAATTTTTAGCCTTGTTAAGAATACCTTGAAGTGCAAGAAAATAAGTATTTGAGCCTCAAAAACCTTACATTTTTCCAAAAATCCTGGAAAAATGCGCAGCAAAATAGAGATTCAAACTATTACTTGTTGCCTGTTACCGAAAAATTCAGGTATCAAGCCTCTCTAATTCATGGATAAAAAGCGGTCGAGGGTGAATGAGTTACCTAACTATATCCAATCGACCCAGAGAAGAAAAAAATCCTTTTAGCCAATCCTATCCTTTATAAGAAGAGGTAATTATTAATTGTTAATTATTAATTATTAATTATTGAACTACGTTGATAATGAGACTTTTTCAGCAAACCCTATATAGAAATTCACTTCTACAAATAAAATACTCTATGCTGGAGAGATGGCATTTGTCTACGAACTTGTTGTAACCGACTAGGGTCAATTTCTGCGATCGCCACTCCTGGTTTGTCCCCAGTATCTGCCAAAATCAAACCCCAGGGGTCAACTATCATTGCATGGCCATGAGTTTGTCTTCTGCCGTAGTGATTACCTGTTTGAGCTGGGGCAATAATATAACAGCTATTTTCTATAGCCCGCGCTTGGAGTAATACTTGCCAGTGGTCTTTTCCTGTATATGCGGTGAATGCTGCTGGTACAAATAGAACTTCTGCTCCTGCATTTGAGAGATGTCGGTATAGTTCAGGGAATCTTACATCATAGCATACAGATATACCTAAATTTCCATAATCTTTTGATGCATACACTGATGGTAATTGAGTACCTGCTTTGACAGTGTTTGATTCTCGATAGGTATTACCATCGGGTAAGTTAACGTCAAATAAATGTGCTTTTTCATACCTTGCTACTTCTATGCCATTAGGCTCAATTAAAGATGCAACATTGTAGACTTTGCCATCTGTTGTCGGTACTGGATACCCACCTCCTAGAATTGTGATTTGGTATTTTTGAGCAATTGTTTTGAGAAATTTTTCACTTGCTGTGGCGATCGCTTCTGCTTGAGATATTTTTTCTTCCTCTTCACCCAAGAAGGGAAAATTTTCGGGTAAGGTAACTAATTCTGCACCTTGACGGATAGCTAAGTCTATTAATTCTTCTGCTTGTGCTAAATTTTTTGACAAGTCAGGTACGCTTGTCATGGATATTGCGGCAGCGAGATAGGATTTCATTAAGTCAGTTTTTCAGGGGTCTTAAAGTTTTGGATTTTACCTTTCTTGTATAGGGTTTCTTACCAAGGCTGAGATATACAAGTTTTGGTTTTTAGGGAAAAGGGTATCAGGAATAGGTGAATATCGATAAATATTCTACCTCATTAATATCACAACTACTATATATAGGATGGTGTCAGAAATCAAATTTTCAAATTTATTTAGTTGAGAATATTGATTTCTGCATCCACCACTATTTTTAACCAATTGAGGCTGAATTTGATCTAAATGGTTTGTCAGACTATTACATTCAATCTTAATATTTCAATAGTTCAGACAAATTTTTACTTAACCCAAAATGTTAACTTTTCTGCTTTTACATTGGATGGAAAAGCAGGTCTGGGAAAAAGCGATTAAATTCGATTAAAATTCCGGCTGTGACAGTCATCCAAATTGCAGCCAAAACAGGGGCTGTGGACAGATACTTAAGTAAGTCTTGCATTAATATTTCTCCTGAAACTGATTTTTAAATCAGGTATTGTTCAGCAAATGTTAATTAGCTATCAGCTTTTAGCATTCAGCTATCAGCTTTTACTGGGTTAAAATTCCCCCAAAATATTTTTTAGGAGAGCTTTAAATCCCCCTTCTCGAACGTTAAAAAAAATGATCTTGCTAATTGCTGACCGCTTCTTTTCAACATTGTTTTAGATAAGGTTGGTAATTATTAATTAGTATTTTTATACTGACTAAAATTACCTAATTTTAACTGCTCCGTCGGTCACTTTTCTAGCGAGGGGAAACAGTAATTTCGTTGTCTTTAGCAAACATTTTGCCAGAGGTATATTCCCCGAATGCCAGCACAGGCCATAAAAAGCCACCTAGCATTTTTTGGATTGCTAAAGGTACATCAATAATAATCTCTTTTTCTTCTGTATTTTTCTCAGATTTAATTGTTTGAAGATAAGAACGACCTACCCAACCAATCCAACCTGTAATATACAAGAACAAAATCCCAGGAATGGTGAAGTCGCCAGCGTGGTTCCAGCTTCCATCTACTATTAAATGAGGTAGACCGTCTTCTCCACAAAGTTGTTGAGAATAACGTTCAAATCGTTTTGTACCAGATTCGGGATCGCTGGTAGTAGGGCGAGCATTTTCAGCTAGTGCCTGAAAAGCAGGTGATTCTGAACAGGGTACCAAGTTATATGCTGATGCTGCAGGTACACAAGTTACCCAAAGACTAATGGCTAAAACTAAAGCCAACAATCGTCTCATGGAATTGTTTCCTTTTATTACAAAGTGTTGACAATTATCCATACTTCTGTTGCTAAATTAAGCTAAAAGTAGGGATTTTCTGATTGAGATTTTCCCAACTCCAAAAGCGATTGTTTTGAAGTGGTATTCTTGACTTGACAATCAAGATTTTCTGTTTCCATAAATGCTAGATAGGCCAATATTTATGTAATGGCTTCTGCATCTTATCCACAGACATTTTTACCACGATATGCTCCACCGCAGGTATTTCTTGTTTGTTTGATTTTACAATACTTTATTCATCACAACACCAAATTTATTTAGTGCTAGTATTTTGACTATATTAATATCAATTTATGTAGCAATGACAAGGGTTTTAGCTATAGAAACAAGCTGTGATGAAACATCTGTGGCAATTGTTAAGAATCGTCAAGTTTTAAGTAATATTGTAAAGTCACAAATTAATATTCATAGCTTTTATGGAGGTGTAGTTCCAGAAGTAGCCTCACGGCAACATTTAGAAATAATTAATCAGGCGATCGCTCAAGCTTTGATAGAGGCAGATTTAGATTGGCCAGATATTGATGGTATTGGAGCTACTTGTGCTCCTGGTTTAGTTGGCGCTTTGTTAGTGGGTCTAACAGCAGCAAAAACTCTGGCTATTGTCCATGAAAAGCCATTTGTGGGAGTCCATCATTTAGAAGGTCATATTTATGCAACTTATCTAGAGCAACCAGACTTAAAACCACCTTTTCTGTGTTTGTTGGTTTCTGGAGGTCATACCAGTTTGATTTATGTCAAAGACTGTGGGGAATATGAAACTTTAGGCCAAACAAGAGATGATGCAGCAGGAGAAGCTTTTGACAAAGTAGCTAGATTATTAAAGCTTGGTTATCCAGGCGGCCCAATAATTGATAAATTAGCAGCAGAAGGGAATAAATTAGCCTTTGCTCTTCCTGAAGGAAAAATTTCCTTGCCAGGAGGAGGTTATCATCCTTATGATTTTAGTTTCAGTGGACTAAAAACTGCCGTATTGCGATTAGTTCAGAAATTAGAACAACAGGGTAGTGAGTTATTATCTGGGTCTTCCCTAACTAGGGACATTGCAGCTAGCTTTCAAGAAACTGTAGCAAAGGGGTTAACAAAAAGAGCGATCGCCTGTGCGTTAGACTATGGCCTAAATACAATTGCTATTGGTGGAGGTGTAGCAGCTAATAGTGGTTTGCGATGGCACTTAAGTAGAGCAGCAGCGAGTCATAATTTGCAGGTACTATTTCCGCCACTAAAATTTTGTACCGATAATGCGGCTATGATTGGTTGTGCTGCGGCTGACCATCTCAGTCGTGGCCATATTTCATCTCTTAACTTAGGAGCCAATTCTCGAATGGGTATTCAAGATGTGATGGAATTATACAAATTTCATTAGACATCTCCATAAAAACTATGCTTTACCCATAAGTCTTGAAACCCTTTTCTGATAGGGAGATGGGGGGATGGGGGGATGGGGGGATTTCACAGGGGTAGGTTTTTTACCTTTGATCTAAAAGAAGTGTGGGGAGAGGGGGACCCACCCCTAACCCCTCCGGTGGAGGGGAAGAGGGGGAGGAGGGGGGAGTTTATAGCTATTTATTGTATAAAAAAGTACATTTTTTTGAGAATTTTTAACTGAATCAAAGCGAGTGATCGCTCCTTTGTTAAAAACCTACCCCTGTAAGAGATGGGGGGATGGGGGGAGTGTGGGAGAAATTAAAAAATATATATCCTCACCATTACCATGCAGGACTACCAATTTTTGATTTTTGGAGAGGTATAGTGGGTTGAGCTATTAGAGTAGTCATAAGCCACGAGTCAGAACTTGGGAGGTAAAGTCGCAAGTATATGACTTTATACCACTATCAGAATTTATACCAAGACTATATATTTTTTTGATAGATAGGATTGGCTGAAAAAGTCTTATGAGTGAGGGTAGGAGAGGAGTCAGGAGTTAGGAGTCAGGTAGGGGAGCCGTCGAATTGTGGACGTACAGGAGAAATGGGAATTATAGAGGAGGTAGGAGGAAGAATTCTCCCTTGATTTTTCCGCCCTTGTCTGCTCAAAAAGTCAGCTTTTTGAGCTTTTTAGACCGAAAAGCTTCAACTTTTTTCGATAAAAAAGGCTTTAGCCTTTATCTGTCAATACTTTGATAATTAATCAGCAAGCCCTAGATAGTAATTTAAAACTATAGTGCCACACTATACATGGAGTTTATCAATTGGGAAGAATTTCTAGGATTATCTAGATTTTTAGAAGGTGCTACATCAGTAATGAAAATTAGAAATGCTGGAGCAAAAGACTTAGCTGTAATTGTAGAAATTTATAATGCCTCAATCCCTAGTCGTATTGCTAGTGCAGATTTGGAACTTATATCGGTTGAGAGTCGTATTTCCTGGTATCAAGAACACTCACCAAATAGTCGTCCTATTTTGGTCATAGAATTGGATGATAAAGTTGTTGGGTGGCTGAGTTTTCAGTCTTTCTATGGCAGACCAGCATATCAAGCTACAGCAGAAGTAAGTATATATGTTGCTCCTAAATATAAAGGTCAAGGAATAGGAAAAAAATTACTTTCAGAGGCAATTTATCGTAGTCCTCAGTTGGGAATTAAGACTTTACTCGGCTTTATATTTGCTCATAATATTCCTAGTTTAAGTCTATTTGATAAATTTGGTTTTCAACGTTGGGGTTATTTACCAAAAGTAGCTGATTTAGATGGAACTAGGCGAGATTTAGTGATTGTGGGGCTTCATATTGAGGAATTCAACAATTAATAATTAACAATTAATAATTAATAAGAGCTGATTTATAAAGTAAATATTAAGAGGCTGAATTTATTGCAATATAACCCACATTCCGCACTTCTTAACATTTGATTGATAAGTAAAATTTATGCTTTGCTTGTAGGTCTTAGCCAATAAGTGTTTCAGCTATTAGGTATAAAATCCTTGAATATAAATATTTATTACTGAAATTCTCATAAAACAAGGAAAATTAGCGATCTCAATTTCTGTAAGTACCTTTTATCGTTTAAGGAATTTTGCAAGTGTAAAGAGATATAAAGATATATTGAGATCTGCGGAATGTGGGATACAAGGGTTTTAGTAGTTAGAGTCCAATAATACCTAAATCTATGAAAGTTAGGTGATATAAGGGTTTTAGATAAGTTTACAAATCAGCTCTAATTACCTCTTCTTATAAAGAAGAGGATTGGGCTAAAAAGAATTTTTTTCTTTTTTCTCCATTAATGGAGTGGATATGTATAACAGAACTTACACACCCGAACCTAGAAACCTGGTTTTTCTTAACAATCGGATTTATTTGGACAAACCCTAGCCAAAATAAAAAATAATGTTATATTAGGCAGCAAAATTTCAAACCAAATTTTTATCTCAACTTTGAGATAAACCAATTAAGTTGTATTTGGACAAAAAGAACAATTGTTAGGGTAATATTTACACTAATTTTAACGAAAAAATGGTGGTGGTGCATAGTAATGGTAAAGGAAGCAACGGGAGTGTGGGGAGATTGGGAGATTGGGAGATTGGGAGATTGGGGGATTGGGAGATTGGGAGATTGGGGGATTGGGAGATGGGGAGATGGGGAGATGGGGAGATGGGGAGAAATTAAAAAATATATATCCTCACCATTACCATGCAGGACTACCGAAAAAATATCTTCTCCCTACTCCCCCATTCCTTTTTTGACTGTAACTATCTATGCATGAATATTAGAGGCTATATCTCCTAATTATTATCAATTTGCAGCAACTTTTTTCCAATTTTTATAATAATTTAGGAATGATTCATTGCAAAAAACTTTTAATATGGGTAGCCACAATATCAGGTTTTTCTAACATTGATAGATGACCGCATTCGGGAATTTCTAGGACATTTGCACCGCAACCTTGAAACATCCAGTGAAAACTAGCTAAATGTCGTACATATTTAGGCTCCATGACTTTATCTTTGGCTCCGACAATAAAGTAAACAGGTTGTTTTAAATCTGATACTACTTGTGGGAGTCGATTAACCTCTGATTCTGTAGTGGACTCTAATAAACTTCCTAGGGAAGCTTCATAAGATGCGGCAACGAAATCGAATAATAGTTGTCGTCCCCATTTACGAGAGAGGGGAGTAACCACTTGAGTCTTGGTATATATTTGTTCAATCAAAGGTAGATAAGGTAGCCAACGAGGACGAAATTTAATTATTTGTGCCCCTGCGAATCTAAATCGCTCAAATTCTTCTTTAAGATAAATTCCGCCACCAGAGTTGATACATACTACTGTTTTAATAATGTCGAGGATTTTATATGCTCCGTTTAGAGCAATAGTCCCTCCCAAGGAATGACCTATTAAGCAGGCACTAGAGATGTTGAGTTTTGCTAGTAGTATTGCTAAGTCTTCAACATAAGCGGTAAGACTGTAGGTAGAAACTAATTTTTTTTGGGTTGAGTCGATTTGAGAATCACCGAATCCGCGCAAGTCGTAAGATAAACACTGGTAATCTGCTGATAGTCTTTGGATCAAAGGTTGCCAGTAATTACGGCTTAAAAGCCAGCCATGTATAAATACAAGTACATAGGGGGATGAAGTGGGGGTCGTCAATTCATAGGTATGTGGAACCCCTCGAATATCTATATTTGCCATATTTTTATCTTAATCCTGAATTGGCAATGAATAATGAACAGCGGTTTATGTCTAAAACCGCTGTTCATTTGCGATGGAATATTTGATGTATTACACAGAGCTATTGGATAAGTCCAAAACGCCTCTTTGACATCTTCCCGACGTTGTGATTATGCGAAAATGCGGGATATCCAAACCTTACGTTAGTGTTTGCACAGCATGACCGAGGAAAGCTCCTGCGCAGGAGACTTTGAGTTTCTGTTGCCTTTTCCAGAGGAGCTGCGCTTTTCATGTCGCGTATCGAAACATAGCACCTGTCTCTGGGGTCGAACCTCTTTTCGCTCTTAAGGTCATTCCACATTACGTCGCCTGACCGACGGCTCCCCCAGACAGTGCTAGTCCAGTAGCCTTATTCTATAGAACCCATTTGGGATCTATTTAGAGATGGGGAGATGGGGGCCTAGATTCTACCTTTTTCCCCTATCCTATTTCTCTCACTCCTGACTCGGTCCTCCTGACTCGGTCCTCCTTTGCCAAAAACCCGCAGGTTTCCAGAGATACACTTAGGGCTTCTATATAGATATAGATATAGTACAAAACTAGTAAAAACCCCAATCAATATTTATTGGTTTTCCCATCCCTCCATTCCCTTGACCAAGAGCGCGGGTCTTCAACCAACCTTGAGATAATTAGGCTTTTTTACTTGAGTCAGGACGAATTAAGTAAGGCTGGATTTTTAGTCAAAGAAACATATCATTTAAAGTCTTTCAATCACTTAGGCTTATTTGTAATATCAAATCAGGTAGCATTGGTGTAATTAGATAAGGATTCAGGAGTCATAACTCAGGAGTCAGGAGGCGCAGAGGTGCAGAGGGAAGAGAATTTAGAAAGATTTGGCAATGACGCTCAGATGGAACACTTTTTTATACCGAACACGAGCAGATTTGATATAATATTCTTTTTTCACGCTTGGTATAATCCCATTGAATTAAGTTAGTACCTTTCTCCCATCAATCTCTGTCGCACACCTTCTGCGATTTTGTGGCCTAAGTATTCTGGAATCAAACTTTCATTTGGCCCTAGAAGATAAAGAATGAGGCGAGTTCGCCCACGCCAAACTAATAAGTTGGCATTAACTACTAGCAAATCTTCCTGCCAGATGGCATACATGACTTTGTAGAATAGACCTGGTTGATTATCGGCTTCAATTAATAGTGCTGGTAGATGAAATACAGGATCAACATAAAATTCTGTTGCTACTTCTTCCAAACCATTATCTAGATTAAATTCTACTGCCAACATTTCTTCCACCTCAAAGTGGCCTGCTAGTGATTCACGGATGGCACGACAAACATTTTCTGAGGTTTTCTCTGTTAATGCTTTGCCCCCCCGAGATATTACTAATTTGATAAAGACCAACATCGGTGGGTAAATTTGTCCATAAAGACTGAGGCTATGAATAGTTAGTCCATAGGCAGCTAATACTCCAAAAATATCACTGAGTAAGAATGATTGATTTCGGTAGGTAAAGTGCAGGGCACTTTTGCTGCTTTCTGGCTTTAACTCTATTACAGCTTGTTTACTTTTATACAGTTGATATGCTAGTTTCAAATTTTGCAGTTGAATATCACTACTGACAAATTGTTCATAAAACTGTGGAAACGCTCGGTTGAAGCGCTTTAGCAGTTCTAATGTTGATGATTTTAAACCCGGAGCCATAATCGAAGAGAGGGAACGGGATATATACTATCTAATAATGTCATCCAATTTCTACTAACTTAACCACGCCTGCATGGGTTTCTGGAAAAATTTGTTTACCGGTTCTGAGCCAATATCTCAGTCTCAAAATTTAGATTATGAAAGATACACAACTATTGGGGGACAAGATGCTTCTTCTCAAGCTGTTCGTTCTCCTGATAGAAGTAATGGGCGTATCTTTTTTAGTACGGATCGAGATATAGATATCTATGAACTCGAAGATCTTTGTAATGCTGTTGGTTGGTCTCGTCGCCCATTGCGTAAAGTCAAAAAGGCCATTCAACATAGTTTTCTTGTGGTCTCTATGTGGCAGATGCGAGGCTCTCAGCGAAGACTGATTGGTTTTGCTAGAGCAACATCTGACCATGCTTTTAATGCCACTCTTTGGGATGTGGTTGTTCATCCTGACTTCCAAAGCAAGGGCTTGGGAAAAGCATTGATGAATTACATAATCAAAAAACTTCGTAGTGAGGATATAAGTAACATTACTTTATTTGCAGACCCTCATGTTGTTGATTTTTACCGAAATTTAGGTTTTATTTCTGACCCAGAGGGAATTAAAGGAATGTTCTGGTATCCAGATTAGCTGTTTTTGAGTTGATTGGGTATGGCTAACTGAGTCATATTATAATTATTGATTAACTTAGAATTTAGATTTTTGAGCTGGGGCATTTTGCCTGGTTTGATTCTTGTCTATGATTGTGCAAAATGGACTAATAGTGAACTTAGTAAGGTTGATTAAAAGTTATTGATTTGTTGAATAAAAATAATAAATACTAATGATTTTTAACTTCAATACTTGAGAAGGAGTTGGATTTAGGTGCAAATCTAGGCCATATAAGTAGCATCTATCTCAATAAATAATTTATAGGATTTTTGCCCCTAAAAATTTCCTGAACATGCCTACAGGTTTGATTTTGAGGATTTTTTCCAATTTTTTTTTCACAAAGTTTGCACAAAGATAGAAAATTGAGCTATAATGATTTTAGTTCAATCGGGATGTAGCGCAGTTTGGTAGCGCGCCTGCTTTGGGAGCAGGATGTCGCAGGTTCAAATCCTGTCATCCCGATATATAAATAAATAACCATAATTTACCTAAGTCTGAAAATTAAGTATCAGCTTAGGAAAATTTATATCAAGGTTGGTTTAAGACTATTGCTCTCGATCAAAGAAGTGTAGTATAGGAAAACTAATCTATCAATCTTGAAAGTTTTCACAGTAGTGTCTTAAGCTACAGGAAATAAAGCTGCTGGGCTAGGATTGTCTAGAAGCTCCTTCCCATTGGCAACTTACTGTAGAGTGAGCGTAAGACCAGAAAAAAATTCAGCCCATGATCCTGGTTCTTCAGGAAGAGGATGTAAATTATAATAAGTTAACCAAACCTAGTACTCGACCAAACCAAAATTGCTGGGTAAGGGTTAGTAAGTTGTGAGTAGTGAATCGTTAGTGGTAAAAATATTACCAGGCAAAGTTTACTTGGTAGACTACTAGTTTGATGTCAAAAAATTGGCAAAACTTGAGGAAAATTATTTTATATAATGCTGTAAGTTAATAAGTATCCTCAATCCAGCTATCTTGGAATATTAAGCTCTAAGCTCTCTTATTTTTTCAGCTTCAGCAAATGAAATATTTATGTTATACTAGGTTATAGTTATTATGATTTGGCCATAAAGTATAAATTATACTCTTAATTAATGATGTTTCCAAATTTAGTGACTTGGTAAATCTACCATAGATTATTGTCGAGCTAGGATAATAATTTTTGTATATTTCTTATGGCTGAATAAGAAAATAATTTAATTTTATGATTAACGATAAATCAGATTAAGGTTAAATAATTGAATGGTTTAACTTTCAAAAGAATAAATAATTTTTTGACATTAATAAAAATATAGTTAGATAGATGTTTTACTAATAGTAAATAAAGATTAGGAATCTAATTTTTATAGAATAAACTGTTTTCATAATTGCCCTGATATCTGTATTTGAAAAAGATTAAATCATATTAATTAGTTGCATATTGGACGAAAAACTGAAGTTTTTTTTTGATTTATTTTGTGGTTGTTTGATATTCATAGTTTTTGAAATTATAATATTTTAATAAAACAGGAGAATTTATGAAGTCATTAGTTCGCTTAAGTGCAGTGTTAGGAATAGTAGCTAGCACTTTGATAGGACCTTCTCTGAAAGATATGTCTGCATTAGCACTGCCTGAGAAAGAAGTGTTACAGAAGTTAACTCCTGTACCTGTATTTACAATTACCGATCAAAATGGCTCTCCTCTTGTTGCTTCGATTAAAAGAGAAGGTAATGACGATAATTCTTCTGTAGCGGGAGTTTTTATTAGCAAGAGTGATGCAGATGCTTTTGTGAATAAATTAAAAGGAGAAAATCCCGATCTGGCCGCTACGGTTAAGGTTGTTCCTGTCTCTTTAGGTGAAGTTTATGAAATGAGCCAATCTACACAACAGAATGGTCAGAAACTAAAATTTGCTTATGTTCCAATCAAAAGGCAGGTTGAATCTGCTAAGGCTTTACTTGAGCAAAGTGGTCAGGATGTTAACCAGTTTAATGGGGTACCTTTGTTTATAGCTAAGGGGGGACCTGATGATGGATATTTGACGATTCAGCGTGGAGAAAAGCAAGTTATTCCTATGTTTTTTAATAAGGAAGATTTGCAAGGAATGTTGGAGCGGGCTAAGACTCAACAACCTGATGTTTTTTCTTCTGTGAAGATTGAGGTTGTGAATCTTGAGGGTGTAATTAATGCCTTGGAGAAGGATGACGATCCTTTCTTGGAAAAAATTATTTTTATTCCTCCACGGGAGTCTTTGGAATTTGTACAAAAGTTAAAGCAATCTGGTAGTTCTGGTAATTAATAAGTTAATATTCTTGGCGACTACATAGATGGACTTTTCCTCAAAGTGTATGGTTTCAGGTCTAGAACTTTGGCGATGGTATTGTCAAACTAAGGCTGATGCTTTGATGGTAGGTATATCTATTGCTGAGGTTGATTTGTTATTACAGGAGTTTGCTGGACTGGATCGATTAACATTGCGTTTGGAGTCTTTTAAAGATTGGCCTAATATTTTAATGGGTCTCTCTTTAGTTGAGTTGGATAGTCTTTGGCATCGACGTTTGGAGGATAGGGTTCCGCTTCAATATTTAACTGGGGTTACTTATTGGCGGAATTTTTGTTTGGAGGTTGGTTCTGGGGTTTTGATACCTAGACCAGAAACTGAGTGTTTAATCGATCTTGTTGTGGTTGCTAATAATGCTGTTTCGGAGCTTGGGCAAGGAATTTGGGTGGATCTGGGAACTGGTAGTGGGGCGATCGCTTGTGGTTTGGCGGATGTATTGACAGATGCTTCGATTTATGCTGTCGATTGCAGTCCGGCAGCTTTGGCTATTGCTAGACAGAATGCTGTTAAGTTGGGTTTGGCTCATAGAATTAGTTTTTATGAGGGTTCTTGGTGGGAACCGCTGGAGCATCTGCGGGGTAGGGTAAGTGGGATGGTGGCGAATCCTCCTTATATTCCTAGTGGTATGATTTCGACTTTGCAAGTAGAGGTAAGGAAACATGAGCCTCGCTTGGCTCTTGATGGTGGTATTGATGGTCTAGATTGTATTAGATTTTTAGTTGAAACGGCTCCACTATATTTGCTTTCTGGTGGGGTTTGGTTGGTGGAGATGATGGATGGGCAAGGGGAGATGGTGGCTGAAATGTTGCAAGATAATGGAGCTTATTGTCGGGTTGAGATTTTTCCGGATATTGAGGGTGTAGATCGGTTTGCTATGGCTTTTTTGAAGTAGCAAATATTATTTTCTTAAGCTTCAAAAATTTTCACGGGGTAACTGGTTGGAATAATTTAATTTGGAGCTAAAATCATTTTCTTAAGCTCCCTGGGTGGGAGGTTTGTTGTGCTAGGAATTGTAAGATAGATGATAATTTCAAAAAATTAAAAAACGAAAAACAAAATAAATAAATAAATAATGGGTTGAGTGTTAATTGAGGGTGCAATATCTGGTAATTTAGTGAGCTTTCCTACTGATACTGTACCAGTATTAGCAGCTCGACCTAATCAAACTGATTTGATTTTTCCAGGGAAGGGTCGTAGTCGAGATCAACCTTTGATTTTTACGGGGTAACTGGTTGGAATAATTTAATTTGAAGTTAAAATCATTTTCTTAAGCTCCCTGGGTGGGAGGTTTTTTGTGTCATAGATGCTGGAATTACCTAAAATTTTTCAAAAAATTAAAAAATGAGTTTGATTATTGAGATTCTAATTGGGGGGAAATATCTGATAATTTAGTTAACTTTCCGACTGATACTGTATTAGCACTGGCAGCTCGACCTGACAAAGCAGATTTAATTTTTCAACTGAAGGGTCCCAGTCAAGATCAACCTTTGATTTTAATGGGGCTAACTGGTTGGAATAATTTAATTTGAAGCTAAAATCATTTTCTTAAGCTCCCTAGGTGGGAGGTTTTTTCTGCCAGACATGCTAGAATTACCTAAAATTTTTCAAAAAATTAAAAACCGAAAAATAAAATAAATGAGTTTAGTATCTATTGAGACTCTAATTAAGGGGGCCATATCTGGTAATTTAGTAAGCTTTCCTACTGATACTGTACCAGCATTAGCAGCTCGACCTGACAAAGCAGATTTAATTTTTCAAGCTAAGGGTCGCAGTCAAGATAAACCTTTGATTTTGATGGGGGCAACTGCTGAATCTTTGTGGCCTTATGTTTGTGGGAGTGATGAAAAGTTACAGTTATGGCAAGGGGTGGCTAAAGAGTATTGGCCTGGTCCTTTAACTTTGGTGTTGCCTGCTGCGGAAATAGTGCCTAGGGTAATGAATCCTGTTAATCCAACTACAATTGGACTTAGGATTCCTAATTGCGATATTGCTAGAGAGATAATGGCTAAAACAGGGCCTTTAGCTACTACGAGTGCTAATTTATCTAGTCAGCCGACTTTGGAGCGGATGGCTGAAATTAATGCTCAATTTCCAGATGTTTTGGTTCTTTCGTTGTCCCAGAATGAGGAGATGATGTCAGGTTCAGGAGTTCCTTCGACTGTTGCTAAGTGGAATGGAATTGCTGGTTGGGAAATCTTGCGTCAGGGGGCGGTAAAGTTATAGCGCTACGCGCAAGTCAAAAGTCAAAATTCAAAAATCAAAAGTAATCCATGATGCTCGGAGAGAGCATTTATAAATGTCCGCGCCCTATTTGCATAGTGCTATAAAATTTTAAGGTAGTGTTAAAAAATTTAGTATTTTTAGTGGCATGGCTGGGAACGATTTTATTTTTTTGGCATTAGGATTTGGATTTGGGTTAATAGCTAGTAGGTTATGGTCTAGGCAAGAAAGTCAGAATTTATCAATGTCTTCTGTAGTGTCATCTCCTGAAGAATCTAATTCTGATTCTGAGCAGCTAGAGAATATTTTAGAGCAACTCAAAAATACTCAACTAGCATATCAAATGGCTTCTGAAATGAGTAAGTTTAAGGCTGGTTTTTTGGCTCGAACTGCTCATGAGTTGCGATCGCCAATTAATAGTATGATTGGTGGATTGCAGTTAGTTATTTCTGATTTAGCTGATGACCCGGAGGAGGAGCGTGAGTTTGTGAAGCAAGCTTATAATTCTGCTTTGAAAACTTTGGGGTTATTGGATGAGATTATTTATGTGGCTAAAACTGAACATGGGACTGAGAGGGTAAAGATAGAGTCGCTGCAGCTAAGTCAGGTGTTTGAGGCGGTGGAAAATTTAACTTATATGCAAGCTGCTAATCGTAGTATTCGTTTGCAAATATCACCTCCTGAAGGAGATGTTTATGTTTTGGCGGATGAGTCTCGTCTGAAGCAGGTTTTGGTGAGTTTGATTGATACTGCGATCGCCCAAATGGATGAAGGTAGTGTGAATGTTTCTGTTCATTCTGCTGAGGAATCTGGTTATGTTCATATTTGGATTGACGATCAACGTCCTATTAGTGCGTGGAGTGAGTCTTGGGATTTACTCAAAAATAATTTTGAGGAGAAAGCTGAAAAAAACATGACTGCTGATTTCCAGCTTTCTCCTGGTATGAGGTTGTTAATGAATCAAACTTTGTTGGGAATGATGAACGGACGTTTGGAGGTGCTGGCGACTCCTTCTGAGGGTGAGGAGTCTAATTTTAATCGGACTCAATGTTCAATTCTTATGAGTAGAGAGGGTGCTGAGAGTTAAGTTTATGTGGCAAGTAGTGATGGTTGATTTCTTGTTGTTAATTCGATTTCTCCTTCTATGGGTTGATTGTGTAATATCATTGTTGTGGTTTGATTGTGTTGAAATCCGATTCGTTTGTAGAAGTTTTGTTGATAGGTTGTCATTAGGTAAATTCTTTCTACATGACACATTCGTGGATGACTTAAAATTGTCTCAACTAATTTTCGTCCTAGTCCTCCTCCTTGATAGTTTGGGTGAATTACTATATCCCAAATTGTACCTCTGTATACGCAATCTGATGTGGCGCGACCAAAACCTATCATTGTTTGATTATCCCAGACACTGACGACTGGATTACTGTTGGTAATGGCTATTTCTAAGTCTTCTATTTTTCTATTTTTTGCCCAAATTGCTGCTGAGTTAAATAATGCTACGAGTTGGGAAATGTCTACTTTTGAATGACCTTCGTAGAATTGGATATGACGGTAATCTCTGGTAGTGTTTTTCATCTTTTTTAGTCAGCTCTCTATAGTTTCAATTTACTCAATCAATTCTTTTGATTTTTGTCTATTTATGTTTAGATTGAATATTGGTTGGGGCTAACTTTTATCTAGATTTAAGTATTTTTATATGCTTAAAAATAGATAAAATTAATAAATTATTTTGATTTTTTTTGAGTTTTTTGTAGTGTGGATTATTTGACTTACCTCCTTGTTTTTAAGTTTAGTAATATATATTTTATTGCTGAACTATTTTGTATAATATCATTCTTTTTTCTAATAATCAATATGTTTTTTATGTATTTTTTTGTTAAGGTTTTATGAGAATGTGGAATTAAATTAAGCTATAATTATATATGTAAAATATTAATTTTTTGTGTAATTATTTACGATTTTTGAGTAAATACTAATTATAATAGTTGCGATTACTCTTGATACATTCTCAAACTTATTCTGATACCAATTTACTTTAAAGATGTCACAAATAGTTTCAAATTTTAAATGTCAAATAATTGTCTCAAACCTTTCTCTTGTCAAAGTTTTTAGCCTATCCAATCTAACTTCTGAATTCTGAATTCTGAATTCTGTGAAATGGTATTAGTATAAGAATTTAAATTTTAAGTTTTAATTTTTGACTAAAAAATAAGGTCAATAGCTTCCCCTTGGATAGGGGATGAAAAAAATAAACTTCACTCACTATTTCAAGCTTCTGGCTTCATTTAGAGGTACTGATAACTGATAACTGATAACTGATAACTGAAATGACTTTAGCTAGATTGAGTGGTAATGAATATTTGCTGTTTTTTCTAGAAACAGATTTGGACTTGATGTTCGATAGAAAAAACTGTCCTACTAGAAAATGGAAACGGAGTGGGAATGTTTCATACTGGTAGAGTGTTTTGGATAGAGTGAAAAATATAGGAACTATGAATTTTTGTAGTGATAATGTGACTGAGGTGTGCCCAGAAATTATGGCTGCTCTGATCGCTGCCAATGAAGGATCTGTGATGCCTTATGGTGCGGATGAATACACTCAACGGTTAGAAGCTAAATTTTCATCAATTTTTGAAACTCCTGTAACAGTTTTCCCTGTTGCTACGGGATCTGCCGCTAATGCTCTGGCTTTATCGGCAATCGCTCCTGGTTATGGAGCTATTTATTGTCATGGTGAATCTCATATTAATGTGGATGAATGTGGTGCCCCAGAATTTTATACAGGTGGTGCGAAACTGGTGACATTAAATGGTACAGATGCTCAAATTAATGCTTCTGATTTGAGCAAAATACTAGAAAAAGCAGGTGCAGGTGTAGTACATTATGTTCAACCTGCGGCAGTTAGTATTACCCAAGCGACAGAAGCGGGAACGGTCTATTTACCTGAAGAGATAGATGAGATTGCTAAAATAACTCATGCTCATAATTTATATCTGCATATAGATGGGGCGCGTTTTGCTAATGCTGTTGTGAGCTTAGACTGTGCGCCAGCGGATATAACTTGGCGAGTGGGGGTAGATGTACTGTGTTTTGGTGCAACTAAAAATGGAGCAATGGCAGCAGAAACGGTAATCTTTTTTAATCAAGATTTGGCAAAAACATTTGCTTATCGTCGCAAACGTAGCGGTCATTTATTTTCAAAGATGCGATATTTGTCAGCTCAGTTGGAGGCTTATATTACTGATAATTTATGGCTAAAAAATGCTACTCATGCTAACCAGATGGCAACTAAGTTAGCTCAAGGTTTGGTAAAGTTACCTTTGGTAAGGTTGTGTCATCCTGTGGAAGCGAATGAAATTTTTGTAGAAATTCCTGAGTCTGTACTTAATGGTTTGAGAGCTGATGGTTTTCAGTTTTATGTTTGGCAGGAAGGAATTTTCCCGATAATTCGACTTGTCACTGCTTTTAATACCAGATATGAAGATGTTGATGCTTTTTTGAAAAGTGTTAAACGTCATTCTGTAGAAAAGAGAGAGTAGGGAGTAGGGAGTAGGGAGTAGGGAGTAGGGGGAAATAATTGATTTGATTTTTTATTATTAGATATCTCCGAAAAAGAATAGGCTTCTTGCTCTTAGAGGTAACAGGGATATATATTTTCAGGAAAAAGTTATAAAAAAGGATTTTTTCTCGTAAATTTGGCGGAATTTAGCTAGTTTTATATAATGCTTTAAGTCTCGTTATTTATTTTCTGGAGATGTTTATTGGAGATTTCTAATAGACATCTAGTGAATAAAGATATAGACTTTTTGGGCATAGTAGGCAACAGGGAAAGTATTTTTAGCCAATGGAATAGAAACTGGAAACTGTGGTAAGTTTGGTGTCTCATCTCCAGTAAAATATAACTTAAGTCAATATATATTGTTAAGCAAATGTAATATGAGCAAAGTTCTAGCTATTCTAGGGGAATTAAGCGATCGTGACATTGATTGGATGATTGCCAATGGTAGTAAAGAAAAAATTACTACTAATACTATATTAATTAATGAAGGCCAACCAATTGATGCCCTTTATATTGTGCTGGATGGGACAATGAAAGCTTATCTATCTGCGCTTGGGGATAAAGAAATTGGGATTGTTGTTGCTGGTGAAGTTTTGGGAGAGATGTCTTTTGTGGATGGTCGTTTACCATCTGCTACTGTAAAAGCAATAGAAGATAGTTTAGTTCTATCAATTTCTAAACAAAAATTAAATGAAAAACTAGAGCAGGATGTATTATTTTCTCTCAGATTTTATCGAGCAGTTACTAAGTTTTTATCGAGTAGATTACGCGGTACTGTTACACGCTTTAGCAATCGTCCAGAGGTCGTATATCCAGATAGTCTGGAGAATCAGAACATTGAGACAGGAGTAGAAAATAGTGCTTTAGCTAGGTCTAGATATGAAACATTAATGGTCCGTCTTAAGGGTACTTAAATGTAATTAAGTCCTTGATTAGTTGAGGCCGGCGAATACCACGCTTAGTTAAATACTTATTATTAAGATATGAGGGGGAGAGGGAGTAGGGAAGAAATTGAAATACATCCAGCCCCTTGGCTTTAGGCTGAAGAGGATATCAAATTAATAGATATATCTGAGAAAGAATGGACTTTTTGTAGAATTAGGCATTCATGCAAGAGATTTTCGCACAATTAAGTACAAAAAAAAATTTTTAGTGTGACTTTTACAACAGTCGTTGATGTAGAGAGCTTGTATGCAATGTCTCTACAATAGTTTTAGATCAGACTTATAGAACCCATTTAATATATATTTAAAGAGAGAGGGTTTCTTTGTATAATACCAATTTCCATGTATTAAGGCTATATTTTGGTCACACTTCAGTTATCAAGTAATTAATACAGGGAAAATAACTTATTCCCTAATTGTTAGGCAGTTAATGTTAATTATTATTATGTTTACCGAGAAATCAAGGTATAAAGCTTGTCCATTCATGGATAAAGAAGCGGTCGTTTGCGGAGCATTCCGAAGGATGGGATGGCGAGGTCTCCCGCTCTTTCAGAGCCGCTCCGCTTTTCATGTCGGCGACAGCCGAAACGCCATATCCAATCTACTAAGAGAGAAAAAAAATTCCTTTTAGCCAATCCTCTTCTTTATAAGAATAGGTAATTATTAATTATTAATTATTCGGCGTTGCTGAAATACGGTATGATTTGATCATTTGGGATTGTTTGAACTACTTGTGAATATTAACTGTTCCCAGTTAAGTGTTCCCTGTTCCCTATTACCGATAAACTTACTTTCATACCTTAATTCAGCAATGCCAATTATTCATTATTCATTATTGAATTCTCGCTATCGGACGTTGCATGCAACGTCCCTACCCACTCCCTTACTCCTCTACTCAAGAAAGTATAGAAAAGTTTTTGAGAAATGGTATAAGTCCTAACCAAATCAGTTCTATATAATTTCTGGAGATGTCTAATGTTTAACTTGAAATTAAAAATCTGAAGATGTTGGAATTTGATGAGAGTGAAAATCAAGATAAGTTGGATCGGTTAATTATGGGTCATTGTCTAGAACTTGCCCGAGGTGCTTTGGGAAAGACTGCCCCTAATCCTTTGGTGGGTTGTGTGATTACTAAAAATGGCCAAATTATGGGTGAGGGGTTTCATCCTGGTGCTGGTCATCCTCATGCTGAAGTTTTTGCTCTTAGAGAGGCGGGGGAAAAGGCTAGAGGTGCTACTGCCTATGTTAATTTAGAGCCATGTAATCATTATGGAAGGACGCCACCTTGTACGGAAGCTTTAATTGCAGCAGGTGTAGCAAGGGTAGCGATCGGAATGATAGATCCTAATCCTCTGGTTGCAGGTGCTGGTGTGGCAAGGTTGCGGGATGCTGGTATTGAAGTATTAGTCGGAGTATTAGAGGCGGAATGTCGCGAACTAAATGAAGCTTTTATTCACCGAATGCTTTACCATCGTCCTTTCGGAATTTTGAAATATGCGATGACTCTTGATGGCAAAATTGCTACTACTACAGGTCATAGTTCATGGGTGACTTCTCAGGAAGCGCGGAGTGAAGTGCATAAGTTACGGGTTGCTTGTGATGCTGTGATTATTGGAGGTAATACGGTTCTGCGAGATAACCCATTTTTGACGAGTCGCAGGAGTCGAGATGATAATCCTTTGCGGGTGGTTATGAGTCGCAGTTTAGATTTGCCTACAGAGGCTAATTTATGGGATGTTAGTGAGGCTGAAACTTTAGTATTTACGGAAATAGATTCTAATCGAGAATTTCAGAAATATTTGAGGCAAAAAGGGGTGGAAGTGGTGGAAACTTCGACTTTAACTCCAGCAGTGGTAATGGCTAATCTCTACGATCGCGGATTTCTTTCTGTACTTTGGGAATGTGGGGGGACTTTAGCTGCGAAGGCGATCGCTGATGGTGCAGTGCAAAAAATCTGGGCTTTTATTGCTCCGAAAATTATTGGTGGGGAAATAGCACCTTCACCTGTAGGGGATTTAGGATTAACTAAAATGACAGAATCTTTGGAATTAGAAAATGTTAGTATGCGTGTTGTTGGTTGTGATTATTTATTAGCAGGTTATTTGCAGCAGGAAGAGGAAAAAACTTGAGTTTTTTTGATCGGAGAATCATCTGAAGGTAATAAGGTGGTAAGGATACCCTGAATAATAAACAGGTATTATATCATCTGCGGATGAACAGTTATAAATAATTAGGCAGTCTTCAGGAGTCAGGAGAAAAGAATGTATCAGGAGAAAAATATTTTTTTCTCCTGCTATTACAGCGCTTTTCAGTTGAGTAGACCACTAAACTCATTGTTAGGAGTTAGTATAAAAGCCCTCGTTCTTCAAATTATGACTGAATAAATATACGATACTTAGGGTTTCTGGAGGAGACTGTGGTCTATCAAGGATGAAAACTGCAATTTGAGCGATCGCTCAAATTACTCAAGATGATGCTGTGGGTTGATTCTATTCATTGTGGTTTATTCATATGAAAACTGCTGTAAAGGTATAGCTCCATATCTACCTTTAATATAATCAGTTTAAAAACTTGCATCATTTCTTACTTTGTATTCAACTAAAGAATATAGATCGGTTGCGGATTTTACAGTGCTTTTCACTTAATAACCTCAAGTCATATCATGTCCGGTAGCATCGGTATTGTATAGCAAAGGTAGGGAACAGGGAACACAGAAGAGGGAACACAGAAGAGGGACGAGAGGGAGGAAGGTTTAAGAGCCAGAAAAAACTTAAATTTCTTGTTGATCTTTACGCTAACTTTTACACAAACGATATAAACGGACATGATATCACAACCAAAAACCACTAGGGACGTTCCATGTAACGTCCCTAATGTGGTGTACCCAGATGAAAACCACTGTAATATTATTTTAAGTTGAGATTTTATCCTCTTAGGAAGAAATCATCTTCACCAATAGATGGGGTATTAGTCAGATTAGCAAATTCACCACCACTGCCAAATTCTGCTTCTGTACCATTAACATTGTAGAACAATTTGCCGTTGTTGCTGTTGTAAACAATGACTGCTGAAGATGTTTCGGCATCAGAGTCACTGGTAACTATGTCAAATTCAGCATTCACACTAAAACCTGTTCCTGAGTCACTGGTGATAGCTGTAAATGTACTTTTGTCTAGCAGAATTATATCTTGTTGTGGCACAAAGTCGGTGATGGTATCTATTCCCACATCTGCTGGCGTAAATTCATCAGTCGTATTGAAAATAAAACGGTCAATACTTGCTCCTCCAATGAGAGTATCGTTACCTGCACCACCATTGAAACGATCGCGACCCTGACCGCCAATAAGAGAGTCGTTACCATTGCCACCAAATAGGCGATCGTTGTCTTGACGACCTTCTAGGGTATCATCGCCGTCTTTTCCATAGAGGAAGTCGTTACCTCGACTACCAATAATTTGATCGTCACCACCACGACCATTTATAGTGTCATTACCTGCCAGACCTATAATAGTGTCATTACCACCTGCACCATTGAGGACTTCGCTTTCAGGAGTGCCAGTAATTTCTTGTGGAGTTTGCACTTCCACTGCGCCAATATCAACCCCCTCGCCTACTAAACGCTGTTCACCACGTTGGTCTGTGGTAAGTGAGTTGGGGTTACTACCTGCATCAATAGCGGGACTATTGGAGAGAGGTAAATGTGTCAAGGTGGGGCCACCGTTATCAGCTAGGTCTCCAAGTAGAGGGTCGGTGACTCCTGTTTGGTCGTTTTCACCGTTGAAGTCATTGATGGTGTTACCTGTACCAATAAGATTATTGTCGCCACTGGTAAGAGTATTGCTATTTTCTGCGGAGTCAAAGTCACTGTTAATATTACCAGAGATAATACTAGAAGTTACAGTGGCATTGGCGTAAAAGGTATAGCTGTTGGAGTTACCATCATTGTCAAAAATCTCAAGAGTTCTTGTTTTTTGGAGAATACCACTTCCTAAGTCTGAAGGAGTTTCATTACGAATAATTGTACTGTTGCTGATGATAGCCGTACCTGAGTTGTAGATACCACCACCACCGTTGGATGCTGAATTACTACTAATAGTGCTGTTGCTGATATTGGCTGTACCTCCAGTATTAGTAATCCCTCCACCACCGTTAGATGCTGAATTACTACTAATAGTGCTGTTGCTGATATTGGCTGTACCTAAATAGTTAATAATACCACCATAAGAATTGTCACTAATAGTGCTGCTGATGATATTGGCTGTACCTGAGTTATTGATTATGCCTCCACCACCAGAAGAGGCTGAGTTACTACTAATAGCGCTGTTGCTGATATTAGCTATACCTGAGTAGTTAAGAATACCAGCACCAAAACTTGATGAATTGCCACTAATAGTGCTGTTAGTAATACTTACTGTACCTGAACTATTAATAATGCCTCCACCAGAAGAAGATAATCCGGAGTTATTACTAATAATGCTGTTACTGATACTTGCTGTACCTCTGTTGACAATCCCTCCTCCTCCACTTGCGGAATTACCAATAATAGTGCTGTTACTGATACTTGCTGTACCTATGTTGTAAATTCCTCCACCACTACTGGTGAAATCTCCTACATTTCCACTAATAGTGCTGTCGTTGATAGTAAGTTTACCTGAATTGTAGATTCCTCCACCAGAAATACCATCAGTTACAAGTCCACCAGTGATTTCTACATTATCCAACTCTAGGGTAGCATCTTCCAAAACATGAAACACTCTATTGTTGATTCCACTCTCCAAAATAAAAAAAGCAAAATCATCGATTTCTACTTCACCCCCAGCATCAATAACAGCTTGTTCCTCTCCCTCAGAAATAACTGTTATTTCTCCACCTCCAGCAACAATATCTAAATCTCCGGTAGCAGCAGCATCTTCGTCACTACCTGCAATAGTCAAATTATATGTTGACCCTGCTGTCAGTTGAATAGTGTCATTTTCCGGGGTACTGTTCGCTTCAATAATTGCTTCCCGCAGAGAAGTCACACCATCACTATCATCCACTACATCATTAGTAGTATCCACCACAATATTTGCCAAAACCCCTGCGTAACTTGCCCTAACTTCTGGTGTGAATGCCAATGCTGACTTAAGTTGACCAAATATTACTTCTAAATTCCAGTTACCACCTCTGCTCACATTTCCTGTCAGTGTTTCCGAGGCAGCAATATTTGCTCCAGTTAGTTGATGCAGTTGTCGAACAAATTCTCTACCTTCCTTACCACTTGCTACCTGACAACCATAAATCAATATTTCCGCCTCAGCAGATAAACATTTACCCCACTGCTGAATACTCTCAGCATATAGATGAATATTCTCTAAATTCAGGATACTGTTTCCCAGATACAAAGCACCTTTTGCCCCATGAGAAATAATATGAACTGTATCCACATCAAAGCATTCACTCAGACTTTTAGATATTTGGTCTATACCATTTTGATTTGGTTGTAGGATAACTATTTTTGTCTGAGGGTCAACTTGTGAGATTAGATTATGGTAGTTTTCTACCTTGGAGTCGATAAATAATAGTTTGGTCTGATTCATAATTCATAGGATTTTTGAGGATAGCTATAAAATTTTAGCATTAACTTACACTATTTTCTAATATAACTGCCTACAGCGCTTTTCAGGTAAATGACCTCACGTCATAACCAAAACTTTGTAGGGACGTTCCATGTAACGTCCCTACTGTGGTGTACCTACACGAAAACCACTGTAATATTATTTTAAGTTAAGATTTTATCCTTTCACGAAGAAATCATCCTCACTAATAGATGGGGTATTAGTCAGATTAGCAAATTCACCACCACTGCCAAATTCTGCTTCTGTACCATTAGCATTGTAGAACAATTTGCCGTTGTTGCTGTTGTAAACAATGACTGCTGGTGAGGTTTCGGCATCAGAGTCACTGGAAACTATAGCAAATTCAGTATCTACACTAAAACCTGTTCCTGAGTCACTGGTAATAGCTGTAAATGTACTCTTGTCAAGTAGAATTATATCTTGTTGTGGCACAAAGTCGGTGATGGTATCTACTCCTATATCCTCTGGAGTAAATTCTTGATTGGTATTGAAAATAAAACGGTCAATACTTGCTCCTCCAGTCAGGGTATCGTTACCAGAACCACCGCTGAAGCGATCGCGACCCTGACCACCAAGGAGAGAGTCGTCACCATTACCACCAAAGAGATGGTCGTTGTCTTGACGACCTTCTAGAGTATCATCGCCGTTTTTTCCATAGAGGAAGTCGTTACCTTGACTACCGATAATTTGGTCATCACCACCACGACCATTAATAGTATCATTACCTGCTAGACCTGTAATAGTGTCATTACCATCTCCACCATTAAGGACTTCGCTTTCAGGAGTACCAGTTATCTGCGGTAAATTTTGTAATTCCACTGCACCAATATCAACTGCTATGCCTACAAATCGTGCTTCCCCTCGTTGGTCTGTGGTAAGTGCGTTGGGATTACTACCTGCATCAATTACGGGACTATTAGGGAGAGGTAAATGGGTCAATGTAAGGCCACCATTGTCAGCAAGCTCTCCAAGTAAAGGGTCAGTGATACCTGTTTGGTCATTGTCACCGTTGAAGCTATTGATGGCATTACCTGTACCAATTAGATTATTGCCACCACTGATAAGAGTATTGTTATTTTCTAAAGAGTCAATGTCGCTGTTAATATTACCAGAAACAATGCTAGAGGTAACAGTAGTAGAGGCGTAATCATATCTGTTGTAGGAATTACCACGATAATAAAATCCCTGAGAACTAGCTTTTTGGAAAATGCCACTTCCTGAACCTGAAGGAGCTTCATTACGAGTAATTGTACTGTTGCTGATGATAGCTGTACCAGCTAAATTGTAGATACCACCACCAAAAAATGCCGAATTACCACTAATGGTACTATTGCTGATACTGCTTGTACCTAAGTAGTTATTGAACCCACCAGCACCATAAGATGCTGAATTATTACTAATAGTGCTATTGTTGATACTTGCTGTACCTGAGTTGTTATTGATACCACCTGCAAAAAATGCTGAATTACCACTAATGCTACTATTGCTGATACTTGCTGTACCTAAGTTGTTATTAATACCACCACCACTAATAAATGCTGAATTATCACTAATAGTGCTATCATTGATATTAGCTACTCCTAAGTAGTTATTAATACCGCCACCATAAGATGCTGAATTGTTACTAATAGTGCTGTTGCTAATATTAACTGTACCTGAGTTATTTGTTATACCACCAATACCATAAGATGCTGAATTGTTGTTACTAATAGTGCTGTTACTGATATTAGCTGTACCTGAGTTATTTGTTATACCACCACCATAATTATTACTAACAGTGCTGTTGCTGATATTAGCTGTACCTGAGTTATTTGTTATACCACCACCATAATTATTACTAACAGTGCTGTTGCTGATATTAGCTGTACCTGAATTGTTATTGATAGCCCCCGCAATATCAAAAAAATCTGAATTTTCAGTAATAGTGCTGTTACTGATACTAACTGTACCTGAGTTGTAGATACCACCACCAGAAAATCCTGAATTGTCACTAATAATAGTGTTATTGCTGATCTCAGCTGTACCTGTGTTGTAGATAGCTCCACCACCATAAGATGCTGAATTTTCAGTAATAGTGCTGTTGCTGATACTAACTTTGCCTGAGTTGTAGATACCACCACCAACAATTCTTGTGTAGTAGTAGATAGCATAATCATTTCTAGCTTGATTACCACTAATAGTGCTATTGCTGATACTAACTGTACCTGAGTTGTAAATGCCTCCACCATTGGTACCAGTGACAAACCCATCAGTTACTTCTACATTTTCCAACTCTAGGGAAGCGTCTTCCAAAACATGAAACACCCTGTCATTGATACCTGTTTCACCTCCAGCATTAATAACAGCTTTTTCTTCTCCCTCAGAAATAACTATTATTTCTCCACCTCCAGCAACAATATCTAAATCTCCTGTGGCGGCAGCATCTTCGTCACTACCTGCAATAGTCAAATTATATGTTGACCCTGCTGTCAGTTGAATAGTGTCATTTTCCGGGGTACTGTTCGCTTCAATAATTGCTTCCCGCAGAGAAGTCACACCATCACTATCATCTACTACATCATTAGTAGTATCCACCACAATATTTGCCAATACCCCGACATAACTCGCTCTAACTTCCGGTGTGAATGCTAATGCTGACTTGAGTTGACCGAATATTACCTCTAAATTCCAGTTACCACCTTTACTAACATTCCCAGTCAGTGTTTCCGAGGCAGCAATATTTGCTCCTGTAAGTTGATGCAGTTGTCGGACAAATTCTCTACCTTCCTTACCACTTGCCACCTGACAACCATAAATTAATATTTCCGCCTCAGCAGACAAATATTTACCCCACTGCTGAATACTCTCAACATATAGATGAATATTGTCTAAACTCAAGATACTATTTCCCAGATACAAAGTACCTTTTGCACCATGAGAAATAATATGAACCGTATCCGGATAATGGCATTCACCAAGACTTTTAGATATTTGGTCTATACCATTTTGATTGGGTTGTAAGACAACTATTTTTGTCTGAGAGTCAACCTGTGAGATGAGGTAATTATAATTTTCTACCTTGGAGTCGAGGAATAATAGTTTTGTTTGACTCATAATTAATTAATTGTTTTTTTTGATATTACAATTGTCGCGGGATGATAGGCAAATTTGCATGAGCTGAAATTATCGATCAAACCTCATCCTTAAGGACAGAGTTTGATAAACAAGGAAAAATTTTTTCGCAACTCCTTGAAATCATCCCATGATTGTGCAAGGCCGTTTTTTTTTTGTTTTGTTGTCCAGCCTGATATATTTCTGAGTTGCCATAAGGTTATGCAGTTTTTTGGAGCCAAAAAATTCTAAATTTTATTAACCTTAAGTTAACCATAAGTACATTTACTCAACACCAAAAAATTAATTTTTCTAACGTGCCATATTTAGTGTAAAAATTAAAATAGAAATAATAGATTTCTTGCAGAAGTAATATCTAAGTCCGGATGAAAAGTCGTCATTGCGACGACAGGAAGCAATCTCCTAAACCCTTGAAATTGCTTGCTTCTACGAGTTCCAGTCGCAATGACTTTGGATATAGTAATTATCTGGATTTGATATAAGTCAAAAGTTAAAAGTTAAAAGTTAAAATTAAGAGAAATTGATAACTGATAACTGATAACTGATATGTAGATACAGTTGTTAAATTACGATAAACCATGAATGTACAAACAGTTGTAACTAAACCATTTAGCGACCAAAAACCAGGCACTTCTGGACTCCGCAAAAAAGTGCCAACTTTTAAAGAACCCAACTACCTAGAAAATTTTATTCAGTCTATCTTTGATAGTTTAGAAGGTTTTTCTGGTCAAACATTTGTGCTTGGTGGTGATGGTCGCTATTACAACCGTCAGGCAATTCAAATAATTCTGAAAATGGCAGCTGCTAATGGAGTGGGTCGAATGTTAGTGGGTCAAGGTGGTATTCTTTCTACTCCTGCTGCTTCCTGTATTATTCGTAAAAATCAAGCCTTTGGTGGTATAATCCTTTCTGCTAGTCATAATCCAGGTGGACCAGAAGAGGACTTTGGTGTTAAGTACAATATTAGTAATGGTGGCCCCGCTCCAGAAAAGGTGACAAGTGCCATCTATGAACGTAGTAAAGTTATAGATAGCTACAAAATCATCGAAGCTGAGGATATTAACTTAGACCAACTGGGTAGTCAGAAGTTAGGGGAAATGACTGTAGAAGTTATTGACTCTGTAGCAGACTACGCTGAGTTGATGGAATCATTGTTTGATTTTGGCAAAATATCAGAACTACTAAAGTCTGGTAAGTTTCGGATGTGTATGGACTCATTACACGCCGTGACCGGACCTTATGCGAAAGATATTTTTGAGCAACGGTTAGGCGCTCCCACAGGTACAGTACAAAATGGTATACCTCTGGAAGATTTTGGTGGTGGGCACCCAGACCCTAATTTAGTATATGCTCACGACTTGGTAGAAATCATGTTTGGTGATAATGCTCCCGACTTTGGGGCTGCTTCTGATGGGGATGGCGATCGCAACATGGTTTTAGGTAAGAATTTCTTTGTTACTCCTAGCGATAGTTTGGCAATATTAGCTGCTAATGCTAAGTTAGTTCCTGGATATAGTTCTGGTTTAGCTGGTATTGCCCGTTCTATGCCAACTTCAGCAGCAGCAGACCGAGTAGCGTCTAAAATGGGTCTGGACTGTTATGAAACTCCAACGGGTTGGAAATTTTTTGGTAACTTATTAGATGCGGACAAAGCTACTCTTTGCGGTGAAGAAAGCTTTGGTACAGGATCTAATCATGTGCGGGAAAAAGACGGACTTTGGGCAGTATTGTTCTGGTTGAATATTCTGGCAGCACGGCAAGAGTCAGTAGAAGATATTGTTAAAGAACACTGGAAAACTTACGGTCGCAACTATTATTCTCGCCATGACTATGAAGGGGTAGAAACCGATAAAGCTAATACCCTAGTGGACAATTTACGTTCCCTATTACCTTCTTTACCAGGAAAGCAATATGGTCAATATGAGGTAAAATATGCTGATGATTTTAGCTATACAGACCCAATAGATGGTAGCGTGAGTCAGAAACAGGGTATTCGTATTGGTTTTACTGATGGTTCTCGCATTGTATTCCGACTTTCAGGTACAGGAACTCAGGGAGCAACTCTACGTTTGTATGTTGAAAGTTATGAGCCAGATGCTACTAAACAAGACCAAGATACTCAGGAAGCTTTATCTCCTCTAATTAATTTAGCAGATGAAATTGCTCAAATTAAGAATCTTACAGGCAGGGAAAAACCAACTGTAATTACCTAATTTATAAGGCAGGAAGTAAGAGGTTCATTATTAGACATCTGGTGAAAATTAAAAATCAAATTAATTATCATCCAGAAATTATCTATTCTTTCTTCCTGTTCCCTGTTCCCAGTTAAGTGTTCCCTGTTCCCTCTTTTCCGGAGATGTCTATTGGGAGTGGAAGTTATAGTCATTTTAAATAAGAATGAAACATGTTTTTTAGCTGAAACCCTTTGACAGTAAGAAATCCTTGTCTCAGTCTAAACTAAAATGACTATACGCTTAACTTCCACTAAATATTTGATATTTTATAGATATTGATATTAGGAGTGACATAATTATGCTCGAACCAGCAAAAACTGTAGAGTTATTTCAGAAACAACCAGGAGATAAAACTTTTTCTCCTGGTGATGTGATTTTTGAAGATGGACAAAAAGGTGATGTAATGTATGGAGTTATTGAAGGAGTGGTCGAGTTATTTGTTAATGGTCAAGTTATTGAAACAATTAAAGCAGGTGATGTTTTTGGAGAGGGAGCGCTAGTACATGAAGAACATACTCGCGCTTCTACTGCTATTGCTAAAACAGAATGTAAATTAGCTGATATTGACCAAGAACGGTTTTTATTTGCAGTTCAGGAAACACCTATGTTTGCTCTTTATGTAATTAGGAGTTATTCCGATCGTCTGCGTCGCTTAAAACTTTCTCTCTAGTTGTTATACTAAAGATATTTTGTTAAAAATTTATCTTAAGGAAAAAAGGCTTTAGTGATACCAATTCACTTTAAAGATGTCACAAATAGTTTCAAACTTTAAATGTGAAATAATTTCCTGAAGTTACTGTATAGTAAAAGTTTTGAGCCGATAAAATCTAACTTTTGACTTTTAACTTCCGTGAAAGGGTATTATCTAGGAGAGAAGGAACAATTGGATGGGGATACTGTCACGCCACCGCTCCGCGTCTTATAACCCCAACCAATTGTACACACTGTTTAGACAATGGGATATTACAGCACTTTTGAGGATAATGAGGTACAGTTTAAGTTCAATACTAATCTCTTTTCCCTATTCCCTCCATACCTAAACTCGTAAAACTTTGTACCTCATCAACTCCAAAACTACTGTAAACCCATAAATGACCGAAAAAATGGGTTTCAAGCCTCCCCCTTTTAGGGGGACTTTCCTCCTTG